>JBBSSE010000091.1:0-8566 GCA_038242375.1 Chitinophagales bacterium | reverse complement strand
TATTCTTTAAGCGAAAGCATGAATTTTCCCGGATGAATATGTGCATCATCTTTAAATAACACGGCGCCATAAATATCCAATTCCACATCAGGTTCACGCTTTTGTAATTCTTCGCGATTAAGAATCTCCATATGCAGGTTAAATTTCTTTCCTGCTTCAGCTACTTTTAATTCTGCCTCAAAAGCTTCTTTCTTGTGACACATCATCATACAGCCGATCTCCTCCATCATAAATGAGTCGCCAATATCATCTTTGATCTCATTCATTAATTTACGGCTAAGACCTAATATATGGGTTAAATGAGGCGCATTCTTTTCTACTATTTTTTGCGTACTGTTCCGGTAGAATTTTAAAGCCCATTGAAGAAAAGCAAGGTTGAGCCTGGGTTTAATGTAAAAAGGACTTGTACTGCTCATCATATATTTCAAGCCTTCCGACACAATCCCCGGCGAAGCCAACGGAATAAAATGACTTGGAGATAAAAAGCCCATATTACCAAAGGAGCAATTATTGGTAATATCCCCGCTATCAATTACGGTTACTTCATACAGATTTTTATGAAGATAATAGGCAGAGCAAAGTCCGTTGACACCACCACCGACAATGATGGCCTTTTTACTTTTAGAAGAAGATTGCATTGATTATATGCGATTTAGATTTTAAACTATAAAGTTATACCAAAAGAAGACAACATTCCTGATATATTTTACTTGAAGTAAGATTTACAGTAAGCCGACTTTCTGATGTTGAAAAGAATAAAATGATCAACATTTTTTTTAGATGACGTCCTTCACCTTCACGAATTCTTTCCTATACATTTCCCTCCTCTTCAATCACCTGATTCTTCAATAAATCCTCGAAAGTTTCTCTCCGGCGGATCAATTGATATTTCCCCTCTTTCACCAAAACTTCAGCAGGCCTATACCTGGAATTAAAATTTGAAGCCATTTCAAAACCATATGCTCCTGCATTATAAATAACGATCAGATCCCCCTCTTTTGTATCTGTCATTTCTCTTGCCCAGGCGAAAGTGTCCGTTTCACAAATATTCCCCACAACAGAATATTTGGCCGCACGTCCATCCGGATTAGTGATGTTCTCTATTGTATGGTATGCATCATAAAACATCGGGCGGATCAAATGATTAAAACCACTGTTCACACTCACAAATGTGGTAGCACTTGTTTCTTTCAGCACATTCACTTCAGTGACGAAATACCCCGCCTGACTCACAAGATATTTCCCCGGCTCAAACCAAACCTGTAAATGGCGGTTTGTTTCTTCTTCGTATTTTTTAAAAGCGGCGGATACTTTTTCAGCTAATAATTGAATGTCTGTTTCAGAATCGCCTTTTTTATAAGGAACTTTAAAACCTCCACCGAGATCAATCACTTTCAAATCTTTGAACTGATGTGCCAGTTGAAACAAAACGTCTATTCCCTGCACGAATACATCCACATCTTCAATCTCACTTCCTGTGTGTATGTGAAGTGTTTTGATATTTAAAGCATGCTTATTTACAACGGTTAACACTTCGTTCACCTGGTCAACCGGAATACCGAATTTACTTTTATCGTGCCCGGTAGATATTTTCAGGTTTCCGCCTGCCATGATATTGGGCCTAAGACGAATCCCTACCGGGTAAGTATTCCCATATTTAGCTCCAAATTTATCGAGGTTAGAAAGACTGTCAATATTGATATTCACGCCAAGATCTTTCGCCTCAGCTATTTCATCAAAACCAATCCCGTTGGAGGTGTACAAGATATTTTCCGGCCGGAATCCGGCATGAATTGCCAGTTTAGCTTCGTTGATGGAACTACAATCCACATTGGCTCCAAGACTTAGCATGTAGCGCAAAATATTCACATTGGTCAAAGCCTTTGATGCATAAAAAAATAATGCATCCTGACCTTTAAATGCTGTCTTTAATTTTTGGTATTGTTCGGCTATTTTTTCAGCATGGTAAATGTAAACCGGCGTGCCAAATTGTTGAGCAACTCCGGTAAGTTGCCGGTGGGATAAAACCTCATTCATATATAAATCTCAATTTGAACAAAGCTACTCAGCAATAGTTACTATTACGAAAATAATTGAAATTTATTTTAAAAAAATAACCCGGGAATTTACTATGTTTTTTTGATTCTTCTGAAATCTAACAGAGGCGCAACTTTTGTGAAAATCGTTTGTAGCTGTTTCTTTTTTAGTCAGATGTATCATCTCTAATAATAGGATAATTATAATTCTGTTTTGGCTTCATCACTGGCAAGATCTTCCGCTTCAATGTTCGGTTCTTCTTTTTCAATTGCCTGATCTTCGGTTTCAATTTTCAGATCTTCGCTTTCAATTCTCAGATCATCTTCGGTTTCTACTATTTCCGTCCTTGTGAGGTCTATTGCATCTTCAGTATTCATTTCACCGGGTTCTTCTTCATTAATCTCTCTGACTATATTGGATTCATCCTCGATAATTTCGATGTGTTCCAGAACTTCGGAATGTTCCTGCTCATTACGAGTAGAATTATCTTTTTGTATGATGAGTTTGGGTTCACTCATTTCATCCTCATTTTCCTTTTCTACCTGGGTAGCCTCCATCACTTCCTGGTCTAAAACTTCTTTTATTTTTGGCAGATCGCCCGGAGAATTAATACCAAAGTAATCCATAAATGATTTAGAAGTAGCATAGATCAATGGTTTGCCCACAGCATCCTCTTTTCTGCCGGAAATGACCACCAAATCCTTTTCAAGTAATTTCTGGACGGCATAATCACAGTTAACACCGCGGATCAATTCTATTTCAGATTTAGTAACAGGCTGTTTATAAGCGATAATGGAAAGCGTTTCAATAGCCGCAACGGAAAGCTTTTTCATGAATTTATCTCCATTCAACTGAGCGACAGTTTTATGATATTCCTTCTTGGTTAAAAACTGCCACCCGCCACCGGATTCTACTATTTCAAAGGCGTAAAATTCAGAGTCATATTTTTCGAGAATAGCATTCACCGCTGCTTCCACCTGTTCTGTAGTGGCCAGATCCTCAATAAATCCCATGGCGGTATTTATCAATTCCACCATATCTGCAATAGATAAAGGCTTATCACTTGCAAATATCAGCGCTTCAATATGTGGGATGATGATGCTTAACTCCATAAATTAACAGGCCATCAATTATTTCATGGCTAAGAGCCTTATCCTTGCAATGCTGCAGCACCACTTACGATTTCTGTAAGTTCTGTTGTAATGGCTGCCTGCCTTGCACGGTTGTAACTTATTTTTAGATCTTTTAATAATTCCTCCGCATTATCTGTCGCTTTATCCATGGCTGTCATACGGGCACCATGTTCACTGGCGTTCGCGTCAAGCATAGCTTTGTACAGTTGCGTATTTAATATTTTAGGCATTAATTCTTCTACTAAAACTCCTTTATCCGGCTCAAAAATAAAATCAGCCTTTGCTTCGCCTTTTTTACTTTCCGCTTTTTTAACAGGTAAAAACTGTTCAACGATAAATTGCTGAGTGGCAGCATTTTTAAATTCGCTGAAAATAACCTCAACTGCGTCAACTTCTCCTGAAGCGAAAGCATCCATTGCATATTTTGATGCAGCAGCCACTTCTTCAAAGGTGAGTTGCGTAAATATATCCCAGTAGCGGTCTATCACTTTAAACCTATTTTTCGTAAAATGCTCATATCCCTTTTTACCTAAAGGAAGAATTTGAACATTTCCTTTTTGATCCTGGGCAGCGTATTTAGATTGGATGACCTGTTTGGCAAGTTTGATTAAATTACTATTGTATCCACCGCAAAGTCCTCTATCACTGGTAATTACAATGATCATCACTTTTTCAACCTGTCTTTCTTTGGCCAACGCCATGTTTATATCTCCCTCCGCACTGCCGATAATATTTCCAAGCATTTCCTGGAGTTTCTGAGCATATGGCCTCATTTGGATGATAGCATCCTGAGCTCTACGCAGTTTGGCAGCACTTACCATTTTCATGGCTTTGGTAATTTGCTGGGTACTTTGTACACTTTTAATCCGGTTTCTAACTTCTTTTAATGCACCACTCATAGTATTTTTTGTTTACGGGCTGCAAAGTTAATACAATGAACCTATAAAACCATAGACTCTTATACACAAAAAAAGCCTCCAAATGGAGGCTTTAATTTTTTGGTGGTCAATCGGAATTAGAATGTTCCTTTTCTTACGACCCAGGGGTTAACTTTATGGTTTTTCAATATAGGATTTAATACGGTTTTTTCTATCAGTATTGGAGTACAAAAGTACTACATATACCTATCAGTAAGTAACTGCATAGGGTTACATAATGCCCGTAGAAGACTACATCATGTCAAACAAATATCTTTTTTAACAATTATATGGATGGTATAAAAAAAAGATCCATTAAAAAATCTATTTTAAATCACCAACCATATCTTTCGGATTCACCCACTCTTCAAATTGCTCAGGAGTTACATAACCTAATTTTACCGCCATTTCTTTTAAGGTTGTATTTTCTTTGTGCGCCTTTTGAGCGATTTCCGCGGATTTATAATACCCTATTTTTGGATTAAGGGCAGTTACAAGCATGAGAGAGTTATCCACATGTTTTTTAATATTCTCCTCAATTGGTTCAATTCCTTTTACACATTTTTCATTAAAACTGTTACAACCATCGCCAAGCAGACGGGCACTGTGCAGGAAATTATAAATCATGACCGGTTTAAACACATTTAATTCAAACTGGCCGGTAGCACCGCCGATACTTATTGCAACATCATTTCCCATTACCTGGGCAGAAATCATGGTCAATGCTTCACACTGAGTCGGATTTACTTTTCCCGGCATGATAGAAGATCCCGGTTCATTTTCCGGAATATGAATCTCACCAATTCCACTTCTCGGGCCGGAAGAAAGCATGCGGATATCGTTGGCAATTTTCATCAGGCTAACTGCCACCATTTTCAACGCGCCATGCGTTTCTACAATTGCATCGTGAGCTGCAAGTGATTCAAATTTATTATCTGCAGTTTTAAAAGGAAGGCCTGTCAATTCCGCGATCGTTGTCGCTACATTCTCAGAATATCCTTCCGGTGTATTTATTCCTGTACCGACTGCTGTACCACCTAATGCCAATTCACTTAGATGATCTAATGTATTTTTAACTGCCCTGATTCCATGTCTTAATTGGGAAGCATACCCGCTAAACTCCTGACCCAACGTTAAAGGTGTTGCATCCATAAAATGCGTTCTTCCGATCTTTACGATATGCATAAAATCTTTCGATTTTTGCTCCAAAGATTTTTTAAGTTTTAGCAGGGCAGGAAGAGTGAGGTCATGTAAAATTTTATAGGCAGCTATGTGCATGGCCGTAGGGAATGTGTCGTTGCTGGATTGTGATTTATTCACATCATCATTCGGATGAAGTACTTTTTCCTTATCTGTGAGTTTTCCACCATTCAAGACATGCGCCCGGTAAGCAATTACTTCATTAACATTCATATTACTTTGGGTACCACTACCCGTCTGCCAAACCACTAATGGAAACTGATCGTTCAATTTTCCGGCTATAATTTCATCAGAAACTTTACTGATCAGTTCCATTTTTTCTTTCGATAAAATCCCTGAATCAAAGTTGGTGATTGCAGCGGCTTTTTTCAGATAAGCAAATGCCTCAATGATTTCCTTTGGCATCTTGTTTATATCCTGTGCAATTTTAAAATTTTCGATGCTGCGTTGGGTTTGCGCACCATAATACACATCGGCTGGAACTTTCACTTCACCCATTGTGTCTTTTTCTATCCTGTAATTCATAATGATATAAATTTGTTCAATTGCAAATTTACAAATGAACCTACGATTTACACAATCAAATATATAGTTTGAAGTTTGGAGTTTGGAGTTGTGTAACGAGCAGCGGCTTGTTTATTGAAAAAACAACTTTGACCGTTACAATGGGGCTATATCCTATTTTGGAGTATTACGCCCTTTTTCAGGGTTGAAGATTTGGGCCCTAAAAAGATATAGCTTCTGGTTAGGCGCAGTTCCTTAATGTATTCGGCTCGAAGCACGGCTTAGAGCTCAATGCTCAAGGCTCAAAGCTAATAGCTGCATAATTCGTGCAATTCGTGCCTAAAATTCGTGTTTAAAATTCCAAATTATTTTGTAAAAACAGGCTTCCTTTTTTCGAGGAAAGCGGCCGTTCCTTCATCCTTATCTTCAGACGCAAAAGTATCTGCGAAAAGAGCAGCCTCCTGATCAAACCCTGATTGGCGATGATCAAATAAATTAATTGCCGTAATAACTTTTGATACTGCCACAGGAGATTTCGTGAGAATGAGACTAAGAATTTCTTTGGTTTTAACCAGCAATTCCTCCGGGGTAGTTACATGATTTACCAAACCCAATTGTTTTGCTTCATCCGCGCCAATCATGTTTCCCGTCATGATCAATTCCATCGCTTTTCCTTTACCAACGAGCATGCTTAAACGTTGCGTTCCCCCATAACCCGGAATCAATCCAAGGTTTACTTCCGGCTGACCGAAACGGGCTGTATTACTGGCCATTCTAAAATGACAGGCCATTGCCAGTTCACAACCTCCGCCCAATGCAAAACCATTTACGGCTGCAATTACAGGCTTCGGAGAATCTTCAATTTTAAAAAAGACCCTTTGCCCATTGCTTGATAAAAACTCCGCGTCATCATTCGATATTTGTAAAAATTCAGAAATGTCCGCGCCTGCTACAAATGCCTTTGGTCCTGCACCGGTAATGATCACTCCTTTAATATTATTGTC
This sequence comes from Chitinophagales bacterium, assembly GCA_038242375.1. GTDB lineage: Bacteria > Bacteroidota > Bacteroidia > Chitinophagales > Chitinophagaceae > Ginsengibacter. The sequence continues at coordinate 1,771 of JBBSSE010000091.1, read as the reverse complement.
TGAATACACCGTATCCATCACGCTATCTAATTCTTCAAATACCGTTTTATTCAGCGCGTTTAATTTATCCGGACGATTAATGGTAATCGTAAAAATGCCGTTTTCTAATTCTGTTGCTAATGTTGTGTACATGCTTATAATTTAATGCCCTGAATTTACCGGGCGGTGATGTTTTGAATAAAGATTCGGTTGATTTTTTCGGAAGAATCATTTTAAAAACTGCGGTGTTCTTTTACCCAATTTCGGATGTATTCCGCTATGGTAGTCGTGGTCGTTCCCGGAGGAAAAAGTTCTCCAACACCCTGTTCCTTTAATTTCTTCATATCGTCCGCAGGAATAATTCCTCCACCTGTTACCAATACATCATCCATTCCTTTTTCTTTCATTAAAGCGAGAATCTTTGGAAAAACTGTATTGTGCGCACCGGTTAAAATACTCACGCCAATCGCATCCACATCTTCCTGAAGAGCAGCATTCACCACCATTTCCGGTGTTTGGCGCAGACCTGTGTAAATCACTTCCATGCCCGCATCACGTAAAGATGTTGCAATGACCTTCGCACCGCGGTCGTGCCCATCCAGGCCAACCTTTGCTACTAATACCCGTATCGGACGATTGATTTGTTTGCTCATTAAAAAATATTATTCTGTCAAAAATAAGCATCCTTTGTTACATTGAGGACGACATCTGGTTAAACGAAAACTCATTCACTAAAACGGTCTTTCTTTAAATCACCTGATTTAATTTTCGCCATCTTTTATTGAACCAAAAGAGATAGTGAATACACTAAAAGCCGGCTTTATTTTTCTAATAATTGTAAAACAGTCTTTATTCTTTTGATCGTTTCTTCTTTTCCGATGATTGCTGCAATATCAAACACACCGGGACCAAATTTACCACCTACCAGCATGATCCTTAAGGGAAACATTAATTCACCGGGTTTCATTTGATGCGCAGCAACTATTTCTTTGAAACTACTTTCCAGGTCATCATGACTCCAGACAGTTGCTAATTCCCAGGCACGGATCAGTTCAACAAAAAACTGGTTCTTATCATCAGTCCATTTTGGCTGTAAACCACTAACATCAATTTTTTCAGGCGTTTTAAAAAAGAAAGATGCCTGTGGAATAAAATCAGTTAATAGTGTACAGCGCTCTTTTACAAGTTTGACTATTTTGAATACTTTACTCTCATCGCTGATATCAAAATCATGTTGTACAAAAAACTCTTTTACTCTTGCGACCAAATCCTCCGGTTGTAATTTATTAATCCATTCTTTATTGAACCATTTCGCTTTTTCAAAATCAAATTTAGCTCCATGGGCATGGACCCTTTCTATAGAAAACTTTTCGATCATTTCTTCCAGAGAAAATATCTCCTGTTCACTTCCATCATTCCAGCCGAGTAAAGCAAGCATATTTAAAAATGCTTCCGGCATAAATCCAAGTTCTTTGAACCCTTCCAACTTTCCTTTAACCGGATCATTCCATTCAAGAGCAAACACGGGAAATCCAAGGCGTTCACCATCTCTTTTACTTAATTTTCCATTACCATCAGGTTTTAAAATAAGTGGGAAATGTGCCCATTGCGGCATTTCATTTTCCCAACCCAAATACTTGTACAATAACACATGTACGGGAGCACTCGGCAACCATTCCTCGCCTCTGAAAGCATGAGTGATCTCCATTAAATGATCATCCACAACTACCGCAAGATGATATGTCGGCATCCCATCCGCCTTCAATAAAACTTTATCATCTACTCCATTTGT
>JBBSSE010000090.1:0-8587 GCA_038242375.1 Chitinophagales bacterium | reverse complement strand
GGGCTCTAAAGTAAATAAACTTCATTGACCATTTAACTTCTTCTTTGTGGTCTCAATGTCTCTTCAATCTCATCTTTAAATTTCTTATACTGATCGGCGGAGAAAATTGTTTTTAATTTCTCATTTCTATCAGTTGTTATTTTTTCAAAAACCGAGCGGTCAGGGCGACTTCCTGATCCGCGCATTTCTTCCATCATTTTCTGTTGTGCCTGGTAATAATTGGTAAAAACAGAATCTGTTTTTTTTGCCTGGTCATCATCAAGTTTCAAAGGTGACTTGAGTTTCTCCATTACACCTTTTACTCTTTCTTCAACCGTTTGGCGCTGTTGCTGTGCGAAGGTAATCATGCCGGTAAACATCAGAAGGGCGAAAATTGCTGTGATTTTTGATTTCATTTTGTTTTTTATTTATTGTTATTGAGATGGGTTTGTGTTTTTTCTGTGGCTGAATCTGATTTTAGTCTTCCCGAAACCCCTTGTCTGCCCGTCATGCGCATGACGACCTTTTTTATGGAAGAATCAAATTTTGGAACCTGGTCAGCAGTACATAATAATCGCACTTTTTGGAAGTAAGTGAACATCTGTACATCCAGCGATTTTTGATTTATAGCTATCGAATCTGACAGAGCATTAATTGTGGAATCAGAAACATTTTCTGTATAAAGAAGAGAATAAAAGTTGTCTTTTGATTTTCTTATTTTACTAAAAAGAGGTTTTACATTCTTGAATTGTTCTTCTCTCAATTCCTGGTATTTCACCATTTGATCAGGTGTAAAGTTTGCCTCTTTGGTAAGCATTGTGTAAAGTCCGCCTTCTTTCCGATCCCTTTGATGGCCATTCTCCGGTTTATTTTTGGATACGAAGAAAAATAAGACGACAAGGTCAATAATAAGCAATAAGAATATGACAATAAGAAGCGATTTTCTTGTTGAAGCTATTTTCATTATGGTTTTAAGTTTTCAAATTCAAATAAGTTTGAACTCACCTGGCTGTATTCATCCACTGTGGCAAGATCGTTTGTTTGTTGGGCTATATTCATTCCTGAAGGAGCGGTAGCTATTACATATACATTAAAGAAGAGGATGAGGCAAACGCTGCCGAAAGCAAAAATCGGGTTCGTAAGTAATACAGATGCTTTTTCCCAAAAAGTTTTTCCTTTTTGCATGCGCGCTTCCAGTCTTGTAAAAAAGAAAGGTGGCACGGATGCTCTTTCTATTGCATCAATACTATGAAGGGCATCATCAACTTTTTTTCCTATGTCCATTTTACTTTTCATGGTTTCCTGGTTTAATTTTCTTTTCTGCTCTGATTTTAGACGTAGTTTTTTTTAGAAAACTTCGGTTCAATTTGTAATTTTTTTGATGACCTGTTTCATTTTAATCATTGATCGCCTCAAATTGTGTTTTCAATTCTTTTTTCAAATTCTGCCGGCCTCTTTGCAGCAGGGAATCCACCGCGGAAGAACTGATTTCCATAATTTCTCCAACCTCCTGGTAGCTTAGACCTTCCATTTTATTTAATACAAAAGCAGTTTTTTGGTTTGGTGGTAATTTTTCCATCGCTTTAAATAGTGCTTTTGCATTTTCTTTATTTTCAAGTTTTATACCCGGATGTAAAAAGTCAGGAGGTTCTATCACCTGGCCATCTTCTTTAAAAAAACTTTTTAAAAAAGAAAGCCGCTTCTTTGCTTTTTTCTTCCGGATGTTGTCCAATGACTTTGAAACCGTTATCCGGTATATCCAGGTTGAAAGTTTAGATTCTTCTTTAAACGTATCAATGGATTCAAAAACCTGTATAAAAACTTCCTGCGCTGTATCCTCTGCATCTTCTTCATTTTGCAAAATTCCCAAAGCAGTATTAAACACCATGTCTTGCCATGCTTCTACAACCGTTTTAAATGCATCCCTGTCTTTTTGTTTTAGCAGGTTTATTAAATCCCTTTCTTCCACTATCGTTTATTTTATGCTCCATCCCTATTAATTAATGGTTTCCGCCGTTAGGAGGCATAAACATACGGTTTCTTTGTTGATTATTTGTGGATTTTGCTTTACCGAATGTCTTTAATTTATAGGTAAATGTGAGCATAAAATACTGCTGAAGTACCTGGTTTTTAACATCCTGAACATATGCTTCTGTTACATCACGTGTGATACTTTTATTCTGATTCAGCAAGTCAAATACAGATAATTTTAATTCTCCTTTCTGATTTTTCAGGAACTTTTGGCCAACAGCCATATTCCATAACCAATAATTTTGGTTGAAACCATCGGTCAATCCTTTATAGGTTTGATTGGAAATATCATTCTGGAAAAAAGATCCTTTTTTCGTCAGAAAATTGGTGGTGATTCCTGCGGTTTGAGTGAAATAATTATTATTCAAATTTGGACGAATGCTGTTTTTGACATCATTAATATTTGCTGAATAAGACAAAGTGAAATCTACAAACTCGTTAATATTACTTGCCAGAACCGCACCCAGGTTATAGTTGTATGAATTTGATATATTTTTTACATTATTTACAAGGCCGGGTAATTTGGCATAACTAACTCCTGCATTAAAGTTCAGATTTGATTTTATAAATTTAACGGGCATTCCGAAAGTATAAAAACTTCGTGCGCTAAAGTAGCCGTCCAGGTTTACGGGTTTGCTTATTTGCGAACCTCTGAAAAGCGTGACTGTATTTGAAAGCGCGGAATCTTTTGAAGCTGTATAAGTGGCATTACTTACATAATCCTGAATAGTGGAGATATACACATTCGCAAAAAGACTTTGACCTTTTACACTGTTTGTAAATGTGTATCGCGTCATAATATTACTGCTGTATTGCTGATTTAAATCCGGATTTCCTGTAGAATAAAATAACTGGTTTGACGTGTTGATCACATTTTGCAATTGATTTACAGAAGGAGCACTTACGGAGGTCCGGTACATAACGCGGATATTACTTTTTGACGATAATTTCACACGTCCCATTGCATTTGCCAATAAATTATTATAGGTATTATTGATGTTCGTGTTATATGGAAATACCTGGTCGCTGTTCAACTCACTGTGCTGATAGGAAAGACCAGCAGAAATCATATTGTCTCTATCGCCATAACGATATGTAAGTCCGGTGTTTTGTGTGTTGTATGTGTTATTAAATACATTACTTAAACTGCTATCGCGTTTAGAATATTTTGAATCGGCATTATTAAAATCAAATGTTTGCTGATCGGCATTGCTCTTCTGCACAGAAGGATTGTAATTCAATTGCATTTGTCCTTTTTTGCCTAAAGGCTCTGTAAAAACCAAATTTACACTGTAACGATTGGTATTGCTTTTTTGATCTGAATACTGATTCGTTGTATCACTCAGCAAAACTGATTTGTAATAATCATTTTCAGCGTTTACATAATTGTCTCCGTTATTTCTGGTAAGGCTGGTATTAAACCCTACAGATATGCTCCGGCCTTTTTTCGGGAAAGCATAACGGTATAAGAGATTATTGTTTAAATTATAGCCATTACTTTTTCTGTCAAGATCATATATAGTACTGCTGATGACGGTTCCGTCTTCTGCTTTATTTATCCCGTTCACAAAATTTGTAGAACGGTTATTTTGAAAACTAAGTCCGGAAGTGAACAATATCGAATTGTTGGAATCAATTTTATAATTTAACCGGAAGTTTACCCTGTTATTAAAATTCTTATTATCAGAAAAGGATGTTTCATCATAAAATTGAGTTTCATTATTTTCTAAAAAGTTTTGCCTGTTAATCGTTTGATCATTTGAAGTATTACTGTTATTAAAGAAATAACTTCCTGAAACATCTATTTTCTTTCCCCACTCATCGCTGTAATTAACTCCAAAGGCATTTGTTTTGGCAATACCGCTTTGTTGACCAACCATGAAGTTTCCGCCGCCGCCACCGCGCATTCCGCCTCCGCCGCGCATGCCACCACCACCGCGGTTTGTACTGCTGGTTGCTCCCAATATATCCTGGGAAGCAAAGTTTTGTTGGTTAATATTATTTGTAAGTCCTAAAAGTGAAATCCTTCGTGCATTATTAAAGAAGCTTACATTACCACCAACACTGTATTTATCATCTGTACCATAACCTGCATATATTCTTCCGAAATTTCCCGAGCGCATATCTGCTTTGGTCACTATATTGATTGATTTGGTTGAATTGCCATCATCAAAACCTGTTAGTTGTGCCTGGTCGCTCAATTTATCAAATACCTGTATTTTATCGATTATCTCAGCAGGAAGATTACGCAAAGTAGCTGTGGCGTCATCTCCAAAAAAATCCCTTCCATCTACGGTTACTTTTCTCACTGTTTCTCCTTGAGCCGTTACTGCTCCGGATCTGTCTACCGTTACGCCCGGCATCTTTTTAATCAAATCTTCACTCGTTGCATCCGGATTTAATTTATACTGGCTGGCAGCATATTCGAGGGTATCATTCTTTTGTCTCACCGGAGGAGGAGTTCCATCTATTACAACGGTAGAAAGCGTTTCAGCTATTTTAGACACCCCTAAATTTCCAAGGTTAACGTTTTCACCTGTTACACTAAAACTTCGATGATATTTGGAGAAACCAATTGAAGAAACTTCGACAATATAATTTCCGTTAGAAACATTTTTAAAATCAAAAACTCCCTTTGCATTACTTATTGTTATAAAGGCGGTACTTGTGGAATCCGGTTTTAATAATTTAACTGTTGCATTTGCAATCGGGCTTCTGTCGCCGGAATCCATCAGAGAACCTGTAACCGATTGAGATTTAGAAGCTAATGTCACCAGAACAAACGCTAAAAAGAGGGGGAGAAATTTACGCATAATATTGATTAATTACACATAAGACGTTGACACCGCAAAAAACCTTCGCTGTTTTATTTTTTATTTTAAAGTTAGAGACTGTTTTTTTATTTCGTTAACTAATGTGAGAATCATTTCTATTATCTTGCAGCCCAAAATATTTAAAAAGATATGGATTACAATAAAATAGTTTCCGTTACAGGAATGCCGGGATTGTTTGAGATGGTTTCTTCAAAATCTGATGGGGCTGTCGTTCGCTCACTCGAAGATAATTCGTCAAAATTTGTAAGCACACGCCTGCATAATTTTTCTCACCTGGAAAGCATCGAAGTATATACAACCAAAAACAACAACAATCTTGCGGATGTATTTGTTGCAATGAAAAATGGTAAGGAAGAAATTCCTGATGCAAAAGCGGATCCGAAAGCCTTGAAAGCTTATTTTGAAGAGGTTTTTCCTGATCTGGATTTTGACAGAGTATATACAAGTGATATGAAAAAAATGGTCAAATGGTACCAGATCCTTGTAAAAAACAGTATTGAGGTAAAATCACTTACCGAAGAGGAAAAAGAAATTGCCGCTGAAAAGAAAAATGTAAAACAAGCTCATACGGATAATGCGCACGTGAAAGATATAAAACCGCAGCAATCTAATCCTAAAAAAATTGAGAGCAGAGGCGTTAAATAAGCCTTTTCAATAAATAGTTGTATCGCGTTTCCGTCTTTTTTAAGCCGGAAGCTTTGTCAATTTTTTTAATCAAAGAGTCTTCTTTTATTCAATCCATTCACTATTCTGATCCGGTTTTCGCGGAATCAGATCAAATACAAAGCACATGATCAATCCGACAGAAATTAAGAAATTACTCCGTAAATATTTACCAGAAGATTTTGTAGTAACTGACTGGCGCACGATTGAGCCTTTTTTCAAAGAATTGCTTAAAAGAGAAATTAATTCCAAAGAGGAAATGGAAAAGTGGTTGCTGGATATGAGTGAAGTTGAAGCAATGCTCACTGAAGATATTTGCTGGAGACAGATAAAAATGACGTGTGAAACCAATAACAAGGAATTGGAAGAATCTTTTAATTTCTTTTGCCTGGAAATACAACCTAAGATAGAACCATACGCCTTTGCACTGAATAATAAATTGGTTGCATCTCCATACATTAATGAACTGGATTCGGAAAAATATTTTACCTACCTGCGTTCTGTGCGTAATAGCATCGAACTTTTCCGGGAAGAAAATATTCCACTTCAATCAGAACTTTCCGTTCTTCAACAACAATATGGAGTAATTACCGGGCAAATGGGTATTGAGGTAAACGGGCAACAATATACATTGCAACAAGCGGCAAAGTTTTATGAAAACCATGACCGGTCGCTACGCGAAGAAGTGTACAGAAAGGTGAATGAAAGACGCCTTGAGGATAAAGAAAAACTGGATGAATTATTTTCAAAATTGGTAAAGATCCGTAACCGGGAAGCCCTAAACGCCGGGTTTAAAAATTACCGGGATTATAAATTTAAATCTCTTGGAAGATTTGATTACATCAAAGAAGATTGCTTCGATTTTCAAGCATCTGTAAAAGAGCACGTGTTGCCGCTTGCAGAGGAACTTCTAAAAAAGAAAAAAGCAAAATTAAAACTGGATGATTTCCGTCCATGGGATAGTGAAGCTGAACCGGAAGGAACAAAGCCTTTGGTGCCATTCACTGACAGCAAGGATTTGATCAATAAAACCATCGAATGCTTTACACAGTTACGTCCATTTTTTGGAGATTGCCTCCGGCAGATGAATACTATGAAGCACTTGGACCTCGAAAGCAGAAATGGAAAAGCACCCGGTGGATATAATATGCCTTTGGCAGAAAGTGGCGCGCCATTTATTTTTATGAATGCTGCCGGACAAATGCACGATGTGACCACGATGGTTCACGAAGGCGGACACGCGATTCAATCTTTTTTAACCCATAACCTCGAACTAAGTTCTTTTAAAAATTACCCGATGGAAATTGCGGAAGTTGCCAGCATGGCGATGGAACTTTTTAGCATGGATCATTGGGATGTTTTCTTTGATAATAAAGAAGATTTGAAAAGAGCAAAAGAGCACCAGTTGGAAAGAGTGATCACGGTGTTTCCATGGATAGCCGTCATCGATAAATTTCAACATTGGATCTATACAAATCCAAATCATACCACTGAAGAAAGAACCACGGAATGGATGAAAATATTCAATGAATTTACAAATGATGTGATTGATTTTTCCGGTCTGGAAAAATATGTAGCCAATGGTTGGCAGAAACAATTGCATTTATTTGAGGTTCCGTTTTATTATATCGAATATGGCATTGCTCAATTGGGCGCTATCGGTCTTTGGATGCAATACAAAAAGAATCCGGAGAAAGCCCTCGATCATTACATCGATGCATTGAGCCTCGGTGGCACAAAAACACTTCCTGAACTATATGAAGCCGCCGGACTGAAATTTGATTTCTCCTCAGAGAATATTAAGACTTTGATGGAATTTGTGAAAGGGGAGATGGCGGGATAGGTGTTAGGTAGGAGGTTGTAGGTTGAATGCTTCGCGTTGAATACTTCGTGTTGAAAATAGTTGAATAGTTGGATTAAATAGCTTTCGGTACCGCAGGTCAGACAATGGGTATTTTCTATAAAAGTTTTACGGGGAAAGGTGATAAATCCTGTTTATGTAGTACACGAAGGACAAGCCCTGAAAGGTCGTAATACACCAAAATAGGGTGCAGCCCTATTCAATTTCGCCTGCTGCAAAAACTCCGAACTCCGAACTTTTAAGCTGTCGGTACCGCAGGTCAGACAGCATGTATCTATTATGAAATTTGAGAGAAAAAAAATGGTAACCGGTCCGATCTTCGCTCCTGACCTAATCCAAAAAAGACTTCGATTTGTTTAATAAACTCCTAACTCCTAACTCCTAACTCCTAACTCCTAACTGGCATTTAAACCCACCTCCGCACATTTTCCCTGTAACTTTTATATTCCTCCCCGAATTTTCGTTCAAGATATTTTTCCTCTCTTTTTATTACATATTCCTGAATGACTATAATGAGTATAGGAAGTAGAATAATATGCCACCAATTTCCAAAAAAACAAGTAAATCCGAGGTAAAAGCCAGTCAATCCGAAATACATCGGATTACGGGTAAATTTATAAATACCTTCTTTCTGTAGAGAAGTCGCGGGTTTCATAGTAACTAAGGTGTTCCCGGTTTGTATAAATCTTTTGACCCCTCTTAAGACCAGATATATAGATACCAGGAAAAAAATGATCCCGATAAATTTTGTAGCATCTTTTTCCATCAGTGAATTATTGATGGGCAAAATCCATTGAAGGAAGAAGGCGATAAAATAGAATCCTACATAAATTACGGGAGGAGGAACATAAACCCCGGCATGATCTTTTTCCATATTGAATAACTTTTTACTTTAAAAAAGCTACACAAACTACGCCAATTCAAATACAGAGATTGAGCATGCTTTAAAAAGAAAAAAAAATAGAATCGTGATCGCGATTTTAGCTTTGTCAGGAAAATATCGATTATTTTCCTTTTGTATTTTATATTCAAAAGATATAGTTTTCCCGAAAACATAAACCCAATTTCCATATTCGTAAATGATAGAAGGACTTTAAAAATACTTTCGCGCTCACACAAATAATTGTTTTACAAAATGGTGCAGTTCTTAAAAAAGTTGTGATTGCACCTGTAACGAAAGTATATATGGAAGTTCAATATAAAAATATATTCCTAAAAG
>JBBSSE010000089.1:0-8702 GCA_038242375.1 Chitinophagales bacterium | reverse complement strand
TAGTCTGACAGAAATCAACCCCTTGATAAAAAGGACCATCAATCTTTTTTACGGAGATTATCAGAATATAAATACCATCCTTTTTCCTATAACGCGCGAGATCATTGTGGATGATGAGAACCAAATAAAAATTGCTTTAAATTTTAAACAACAGGAGTTTAACAAGGAATTATCAGTCACTTTCAATATTCCGTCTAATTATAAAACAAAATAATTGTTACTTTAAAGAAATGATTTTGTCCTGCTCAAAATCTTCTTATAATAAAATTCTTAGTGCATGTCCAAACTATTTATAACGACTTTTTTCTTCTTAATCAGTGCAGCTTCCTGTTTTGCACAGCAAGCCGATAAGGATAATCTCCAGAAAGAAAGAGAGAAATTAAAACAGGATATCGCTGCGACGGAAAAGATGCTGAACGAAACAAAAAAAACCGCCAGTGTAAACATCGGGCAACTCGGATTGATCAATAAAAAATTGGATCTGCAGGGTAGTGTAATGAATAATATTAATGGGGAAATACGCAGCCTGACGGATGAGATCTATTTATCGCAGTTGGAGATCAATAAAATGATGCGGGTTTTGGATACGCTGAAACAGGAGTATTCTAAAAGTATGGTGTACGCCTACAAGAACCGGAGCAATTATGATTTCTTAAATTTTATTTTTTCTGCTGATAATTTTAATGATGCCATTAAACGGGTTACCTACCTGAAATCCTACCGGAATTACAGGGAAATGCAGGCAGATAATATTCTTAAAACCCAATCGTTACTTGAGAATAAGGTTGCCTTGTTATCAAATAATAAACAGAGAAAAAGCAATGTCCTTGATGAAAAAGGGAAAGAACTTACCGTCCTGGAAAAACAAAAAGACGAAAAAGCAACTATTGTAAACCAGTTAAAGGGTAAGCAAAAAGAATTAAGCGCGCAGATAAACGCGAAACGCAAGCAGGACAATCAGCTTAAGAACACCATTGCTGTCATGATCAAGCGGGAGATTGAAAAAGCCAAGGCGGAAGCAGCCGCGGCAGCGAGGAAAGAAAAAGAACGTTTGGCAGAAATTGCGCGGGTAGCGGAAATAAAAAGAAAGAAGGATGCAGCTGACGCTGCTGCTGCCCTGGCAGCAAAAGCAAAAGCAAATGCTAAACCGGAAGAAAATAATGCAACAGCGAAAACAGTAACTGCGCCACCAGCGCCAGCACCAGTTGCACCTGCACCAGCACCCGCACCTGATCCGATGACCAACTTTACACCCGAGAGAAAATCAACAGGAAGTGTACTCGTAAGCAGTGATGCGGATATTGCCCTGAATGCCAGTTTCGAAAAGAACAAAGGTTCACTTCCCTGGCCGGTAAACGGGTATGTTATTTATGGTTATGGAAATAACACATTACCTGGTGGAAAACTTGTGTATCATAATTCAGGCGTTACTATTGGAGCCCAGGTTGGAGCCACAGTAAAAGCCGTTTTTGATGGTGAAGTAACACTTGTCAGTTATATAGAAGATAAGCAGGCGGTTTATATTAAGCATGGTAAATACTTTACGGTTTATAGCAATTTAGGTTCTGTCAGTGTACAAAAAGGCAGTAAGGTAACAACAGGTCAGGCCATCGGAAAAGCCGGTGTGGATGATGAAGGAGATGGCGGCGGAAGAGTTGATTTTATTTTAATGCAGGAGAGTGATTTTGTGAATCCACAGGTGTGGTTGAGGAAGTAGATGACTCAATGGTTAAATGGCTTGATAGTTGAATTGCCAAATAATTTATTGAGTGTAGCACTCCAGAGTGAATCAATGGATAAATGGTTGAGTGGTTGAATGGTTGAATGGTTGAATGGTTGAATGGCTAAATAATTTATTCAGTGTAGCACTCCATCGTGACTCAATGGTTAAATGGCTTGATGGTTGAATTGCTAAATAATTTATTCAGTTTAGCACTCCATCGTGACTCAATGGTTAAATGGTTTGATGGTTGAATTGCTAAATAATTTATTCAGTGTAGCACTCCAGAGTGAATCAATGGATAAATGGTTGAATGGTTGAATGGTTGAATGATTTATTCAGTGTAGCACTCCATCGTGACTCAATGGTTAAATGGTTGAATGGCTAAATAATTTATTCAGTATAGTCTTCCATCAATTAAGCAATTCAACCATTCAACATGGCAACAATTCAACCATTCAACATGGCAACAAATCAACCATTCAACATGGCAACAATTCAACCATTCAACATAGCAACAATCAACAATTCAACAATTCAACAATACAACAATTGCACAAACAATAAAACAATCTTATTATACCCCATGTCATATATTTTCGAAATAAAAGGAGTAAAGCCAAAATGGGGAAAGAATTGTTTTATAGCCCCGAATGCAACACTTGCAGGCGATATCATTATGGGCGATGATTGCAGTATCTGGTTTAATGCAGTCTTGCGTGGCGATGTCAATTTTATTCGCCTTGGAAATAAGGTAAATGTACAGGATGGCGCTGTGATCCATTGCACCTATCAGAAGACTTCAACCGTTGTAGGAAATAATGTTAGCATCGGACACAATGCAATCATACATGGCTGCGTTATAGAGGACGATGTGCTGGTGGGGATGGGAGCAATTATTATGGATAACGCGCACATTGGCCAGAATAGCATTATTGCCGCAGGTGCAGTAGTTTTGGCAAACACAAATGTAGAACCGGGAACAATTTATGCAGGTGTGCCGGCAAAAAAAGTAAAGGACATATCAGAAACTATGATCAAAGGAGAAATTGAGCGGATCGCGAATAATTATCTTATGTATGCAGGCTGGTATGATTTAGAAAAATAAAGCAGTTTACAAAAGGTTTATCAGATATCTCAGGCAAAATTATAAAACAATGAAAAAATTATTGATTATAGTATTGAGCGGATATATGCTGGGAAGTTGTTCCCTGTTCAGCAATCAAAAACTTGGTTGCAAAACAAACGGTAAAAACATTGGCGCGGAAAGAGTTTTATCTGGTGACAAACAAACCATGAAGGCATTAAAAAAAGCGAAAAAATTTAAAAACTAACCAGTTATTCCTCCTCAAATTTAAAACTTCCCTCTATGTGTTATCACTTGAAAACTCCATCTGGCGGCATAGAAGCCGTTATTGATGACAATTGTGGAATATCTAAATTTTATTCAATTGCCGGCACCCTCAGTGATGAATTAAAAGTAAAATTTATTAACCAGGTTGATAACGCGGATTCCTTAAACTGGAATTTCAAATACAAGAAAAATCTTCTGACACTTTCCTATAGTATTTTTAATGGTGTGTCTATTTTGCCGGGCCAGTTAAAAAATTCTCCGAATGTCAATAAAGCTGTCGAAGACGTTGCGCAATTATTGGTTCAGAGAGCTTATTAAACGCTTACAACTACACGGATTTTAGCGTTTATGGTATAATAATTATCAAACCTTACTCTATTTTGGCATGACCGTTTTTATTAACGTATTTCTCATTAAAAGCTTAATGGGATACTTTTCTCATTTTTTATTTCCTTAAAATCTTTTTGCTTCAGGTGTAATGAACATAACGGCAAAATAGTATTTGGCATTATTATCCAATAAAAAGAAAATAGAAAGTGCAAGCTCCATTTTGCTAAACCAATCTTAAAGGTTCGCGTATTCACTTATTAGAAACTACGACAGGGAACATTTGAATTTAATGCCTAACTCATCTATAAATTGAAAATCATTTATCCATCTGATTCCCATGTTATCACAAACGTTTGGAATTTTTATCCTGGTTGAACTTAATGCAGTTATTTTCTCTTCCTTTGTAACAACAATTGCATTTTCATGTAAAGCATGTGCGATAACCCATGGGTCAGCAAGAGAACGAGCTTTTGTATTATCTACTAAATTCTTGTGAATTGGATTAAACGAGTAAATTTTTTGCAGGAAGATGGTTACGGGCTCATTAATTTTCTTAATTGGAATTTTACTTTTTTTCAACCACTTTGAAAGGTCATCTTCAGTTCTTACTATTTCTTCAAAAACTAATTCAGGAATGAAAATTTTATCCTGAATACCAAGTTCAATTAAGATTTCCCAATAATCCGGACAAAATTTAGGGTTGTAATATTTTTGCCATGCCTGGATTAACACATTAGCATCCAAACAATATTTGTTTGTTTTTGTGTTCATCTATATAATTGAGATTCTAGTTTCTGAAATTTGTTTACCTGAACATTTAAAAGATTACTTGCCATTGAAGGCTCTATAAATCCACCACGAAATGCATCTAAAACAGTTTGGGTGAATAACCTGCTATTTCTATTTAATTGAAGTAAAAAATAATCAGGACCTCCTGGCTTTTCCTTTTGTTTAGCTTTTCTTTCATCTTCCCGCTTTAAGTATTCTACAAAATTATTGTCTAAATCTTCTTTTAGTTTCTGATAAACAAACATTGGAATGATGTTAAGATTAAAAATCCTGACTAATAATGCAAAAGAGCTTACACCAAATAATTTGGCAACTTTGAAAATTCCTTTCGAAGATTGAAATAACAATGGATCAAAACTTAGAACGATTTCTTTTGGCATTAAAGCACTTGCCGCTACTTCATTGCAGAATAGTTCAACAGGATGAAATTTTTCTTTATACTTTAAATCAGGCTTAACTTCATTCGAAATTCCAGTCTCTGCAATCCATATATGAGCAAGTTCATGAACAAGTGTAAAAAGTTGTGGTGCATTCCAATCATCTGAATTTATAAAAACGAAGGGTGCATATGGGTCGGCAATTGCAAAGCCCTGCAATTCTTCCGAATCCAATTTAAGTCGGGAATGTATAAAACTTGTCCTTGAAATGAAGATCCCGCTTTTTTCAGCCCCAAAAATCCATTCTTTTATAGGATTTTCTGTTTTGTACGTTGAAGGGTTAATTTTTAAAGTTGCAAGAATTTCTTGAGCTACTTTCTGCGGATTGTCATTGATTGAAAACCTACCTACAAAAGGCAACCTTTCTTCCCGGTTTTCAGAATATAAATCACGAATCCATGCTTGCTTTTGTTGAATTTCCCGAATTATAAAAACGGAAGAAGTTGTCAATATTTTCGAACCTGTTTTTCTGAAATCCTGCAATGGTTGAAAATCACGGGGTATTTCCGGTAAAAAAAATAATGCAAAAGGTCTCTTATATGCTTTGGCTAATATTTTTGCCTGGCTAATCGTAGGTTGGCTTATACCTGTTTCCCATTCCTTTATCTTATCACTCGTCACATAAACTTTGGCAGCAGCCTTTTCTTCGGTTATTCTTGCCGATTCTCTTGCCCATTTTAGTACATTTGGAGTTATGAATGCCTTGTCTGCCATTATGGTTTCAAAAATAAATTTTTTAAAAATTATTTATTTAATAAATGAAAGTTTGATATAGCAAGTACCATCTTTTTATTATGATTACCAAAGATATCTCTAATGTGTATTCATTCAATTTTATAAAAAGTTGCTTCAGTAATGTTTGTCTTCATATATAAGCAGAAGCTGTTCCACGGCAGAAAGAAAACAGGTTAAGCAAGAATCACCCAACCAGTCTACCACTCCTTCTCCTCAATCGTTGCTAATATATTGAGGTAGCTAATATACCTGTCTGCCGCTATTCTCCCCTCTTCTACGGCTGCTTTTACAGCACAACCCGGTTCTTCAATATGCATGCAATTATTAAATTTGCAGTCATTGATCAGCTCCTTCATTTCTCTAAAATAATGGGATAATTCATGTGGCTCAAAATCCATCAGGGCAAACTCCCTGATCCCTGGTGTATCTATTATTCTGCCTTCGAAATCCAGATCATGCATCTGTGCAAACGTGGTCGTGTGCACTCCTTTTCCGCTCCAGCTACTTACCTCTTTTGTTTTAATCGCTTTCTCAGGAAATATGGCATTAATAAAAGATGATTTCCCTACACCGGAATGACCAC
This sequence comes from Chitinophagales bacterium, assembly GCA_038242375.1. Taxonomy (GTDB): domain Bacteria; phylum Bacteroidota; class Bacteroidia; order Chitinophagales; family Chitinophagaceae; genus Ginsengibacter. The sequence goes on along the minus strand of JBBSSE010000089.1, from coordinate 2,754 downwards.
TGATCAATGTAGTCTTATCCTTCAACAATGCACGCACTTCATCAATGCCGGTTTGCTCACTCACACTCATGAGCATTACTTTATAACCGATACGTTCGTAAATCTGCTTTACTTCTTCAAATTTTTGCATTTCCTTTTCCTTGTATAAATCACTTTTATTAAAAACGATGATGGAAGGCACATGATAGGCTTCGGATGCAGCTAAAAAACGGTCAATAAATCCGGTGGATGTGCGTGGACTTTTTAAGGTTGCCAATAAAATACTTTGATCGAGGTTGGAGGCCACAATATGATGAAGGTGTTTATTATGGGGAGATTGCCGTGTAATATAATTTGTTCTCGGATAAATAGTATGAATGATCACGGATCCTTCCGCAATATCTTCCTGATCCGCCTCCACCCAATCCCCTACTGCTATTGGATTGGTCGAAGTAATTCCATCGATTTTAAACTTTCCCTTGATCCGTGCATTAAAGAATTCACCCGCCTCATCTTTAATGACATACCAGCTTCCGGTGGATTTATAAACTAACGCTTTCATTTGGTAGAAAAATTGAAATGTTGATGTGATTCCATTCGTACATTATTTGATTATTGTAATACTGAATTAATTCTTCCTTCAGGATAAAAACAGAATGACAAAAATAAGGATTTTCAGAAGGGTGCAGATCAGGGAAATTTCCTGAATAAAGTATATCTCAATAATACTTCGATAAGTAAAAACATCATTGCCAGGAAAACAAATAAATAAAATTTTTCAACATATCGCTGATAGGTTGTCACTTCTACTTTTGACTTTTCCAACTGATCTATTTCGTGGTAGATATTTTCCAGGCTTTGATTATCGGTGGCCCGGTAATATCTTCCGCCTGTTTCGTCTGCGATATTTTTCAAAAGCTTTTCATCGATGGTTACTTTTTCATTTTGCATCACTGTGCCTAAGGGTGTACTGATGGGTGTGGGAGCAAAACCATCTGTGCCCACGCCGATTGTGTACACTTTCACATGAAAGGCTTTGGCTATTTCCTTCGCTGTGGACGGATCAATTAGTCCGCCGTTATTTACACCATCTGTCAGCAGAATCACCACTTTACTTTTTGATTTACTATCCCGCAATCTGTCTACACTTGTTGCAAGGCCGGAACCTATGGAGGTCCCATCTTCCAGTAATCCATTCCTGATTTGTTTTACCTGTGATTTCAACACAAAGTAATCCGTCGTGAGCGGGCATTGCGTAAAGCTTTCCCCTGCAAATATCACGATGCCGATACGGTCTGATTGACGATGGTCGATAAAATCAAGCGCCACATTTTTAGCAGCCTCCATCCTATTTGGCGAAAAATCCTGCGCCGTCATACTTCCGCTGACATCAATACATAAAATGATGTCAATTCCCTCACCTTCCTTTTGTTGTTCGCTGTATTGCAATTGAGGCCTGGCAAGAGCCAGGATAAGGCAGATCAAAGCTAAAAGCCGTAAGACGAATGGAAAGTGAACAAAAATATTCTTGAATGAACGGGTCGTTTTCAATCCGCCGGTCGTGGACATTTTAATAGCCGCAACCTGCTTTTTCCCTTTGGTAAATTCCCAAAATATCAGCATAGGAATGACCAATAAAAGAAGCAGGAACCAGGGCTGCCCAAATACGATATCATGAAAATAATCAACGATCATTTGGTACCGGTTTTTCCATAGAAGAATTTATTTCTGTGATCATTTCCTTCACAACATTTTTGCAATTCTCACTTTCGGTGGCAGAAGGAATAAATTGAGCAAACTTAACGGCATTTCCCATTCGCAGAGAGTTCGCCAGGCTTGAGATAGATTGTTTCTGTACTTCCATTGGAGTGATTTCTATCAAAATATCATCTGTGGTTAAATGCATTTTATTTACGTTCAGCTTCCTGGATAAATAACGTTTAAAGATCTGCGACAATCTTGAATGAAATTCTTTTTCCTCGTGTTTATTCAATAGCCGCTCTTCGTCCAAAGCAGTCAATGCCTTCACAGCTTCTTCATAGGGAGAAAGTTTGGAGGAGAAAATATCCACGTCCTGCTTTTTCTTTTTAAAGCGTTTAATGACCAAAAGAACTATTCCTATTAAAAGAATTATTCCGGCTATGATCAATGCCCAGACCCACCATTGCCAGCCTGCCTTTACTTCAATAATTGTCTTTATATCGTGGAAAGGCTGGATACTATCGAGGGGTGCATGCAGTACATTTATCGGGATAGAATCGGTGAACATTGTAAATGATTCTTCTCCATCGATGGCATTTATCCGCAAAGGCATCGCAGGAATAAATTGCCTGCCGGAATCAAAACTGGTGAGGATGATCGTTTCTCCAAAGGTGTTTATATCCTGGGTGGTAGCGGAATCGACTTTATCCTTGGCAACAATTGTAAAGTGATTCATTTCATCCGGAACATCAAACCATTGAAGCCTGTATTTATTTATGGGAAAAGAAATTTCTACCCGGTATTTTATTTGCTGACCAATTAAAATTTCATTTTTATCAACCGAGGTTTTAATCACCGGTCTTTGTGCAAACACACCATTATTCAACCAACTTCCGCAGATAAGCAGTACCGCAAATAAAATTTTAAACTGAAACCTTTTCACCAATTTATTCATTACTTTTTAATTCTTCTTGTAAAGAATTGTTGCAAAATTTTTACATGATCCTCATCTGTGCGTATATGTAATAAATCAGCACCGGATTTTTTAAATATTGTTTTACAAACAGCGCTTTG
>JBBSSE010000088.1:0-8709 GCA_038242375.1 Chitinophagales bacterium | reverse complement strand
GTTTTTGAATTGCAGCAAACTGCGGACGCCGCGAATGGAGCTGTATACCGCTCGTATTTATCTGATTGGGTTGCGCCATGGGAATTAGGTGGTTATGGTGAAATTTACGGGACACAAAGATTGATTACCGAAATGAAAAAAGAAGGGAAAATAGCCAGTGGAAATAAGTATGATCCGCGTTTGTACGGAACGATGATCTTTGAAGATTCCTGGTATAATGACGCCGCGAATCCACGTGTGTATGGCTCTACTTATAATGAAATATTTGAAAACGGTTCCGGTGTTTCCGCCTTTAAAAAATGGGTTCCTTCGGATATTGGCAGATTAGGCCGCTCACTTGCAATCAACATGCCTTTAATGCGGTATGCGGATGTGCTGCTAATGTATGCGGAAGTTTTGAACAATCAGGATAAGCCCGCTGATGCAATGGTTGAAATCAATAAACTAAGAAATAAACGAGAAATGCCTTCCCTGAACCTAACGACTAAAACACAGGTGTTTGATCAGATCGTGCATGAGAGAGTGATGGAATTTACACTGGAAGGAAGTCGTTTTTATGATTTAAGAAGATGGGGATTACTTCAACAAAATATGACTGCTGCCGGCAGATCATTTTCCGCGGATAAAGCTTTTTATCCTTTGCCATTAAAGGAAACGATTAATAATCCCCTGATAAATTAATGGATTAAATAATTAATTATATTTCGCAAAGAGCAAAACAGGGAATGGTTTTATCAGGTCGGGGCGCTTTCTTTCGCAGCCTGCCCCGACCTTTCGGGGACCTAAACGATTGGCCACTTACGGTTCAGACCGCTAAAAGTGTTCCGACCCTTCTTCCGAAAATTCAATAATTTATCCCTTGTGAAGTATAGAATAATTATAATTAAAATATTCAGCATTCCTGGTTGATTTTCCTGGAAACAGGTGTGTCAATCAGGGTGCTTTTTGCAAAACCTTTGAAAAGAATTCTCTGTTATGATTAAGAAATTTGCGTGCTTACTTTTTTCGCTTTTATTTATCAGCGGATATATGACGGCACAAATAGTGAAAAACGATTGGGAGAACCCGGGGAAACCGTTTGAGAATTCCATGAAATCTCATGCCTGGTTTATTCCATATAATAATGAAGCTCATGCTTTGGAAAAGGGAAATTCGCCGGAGGTGCGTTCGCTGGATGGGATATGGAAATTTAAGCTTGTAAATACGCCTGCTGAACGTCCGTTAGATTTTTACAAAAAGGATTTTAATGTGCTGGGTTGGTCCGATATAAAAGTGCCCGCTAGCTGGCAAACAGAAGGGTTTGACCGCTTTATTTTTACGGATGTAGAATATCCTATACCTCCGAATCCGCCGTATGTTCCCAAAGATTTTAATCCGGTAGGATCTTATAAAAGAAGTTTTAAAATAGATGAAAATTGGAAAGATAAAAACGTCTTTATCCGCCTGGACGGCATGAATTCTTTTTTCTATTTATGGATCAATGAACATTATGTTGGCTTTAGTAAAGACAGTAAAACAGCCGCGGAATTTGATATTACACCGTTTTTAATCAAAGGAGAGAACACCGTTTCTATCCAGGTATTTCGCTTTAGTGACGGTACTTACCTGGAGGGTCAGGATATGTGGAAATTGAGTGGTATTGAAAGAAGTCTTTCCCTGATAGCCAGGCCGAAATTTTCTATTTATGATTTTTTTGTCACAGCCACGCTTGATGAAACCTATAAAAACGGTGTTTTTGATCTGAAAATAAAAATGAATCATATTCCTCAAAAGAATCAGCTTCAGCAAGCTGTTCAAATTAAAATCCTGGACGAAAAAGATGGTGGTAGAGTATTGTTTACTGAAAAAAGAAAGATGTCTGCGAATGGGGAGTTTTCCCTGAAGAAGGTGTTTGCAAATATTAAAACCTGGAATGCAGAAAATCCGAATTTATATACGCTTGTAATAAATCAGGTAGGGAAAGACGGGAAAGTGATTGAAAGCATTTCTCAAAAGATCGGTTTCAGAACCGCAGAAATTAAGCACGGATTATTTCTCATAAATGCAATGGCCATAAAATTTAAGGGAGTAAACCGGCATGAGCATAATATGATTACAGGCAAGGTCGTTTCCAGGGAGGATATGATCCGCGATATCCGCATTTTTAAAGAATATAATATCAATGCGGTTCGAAGCAGTCATTATCCCAATGCCGCGGAATGGTACGACCTCTGTGATGAATATGGAATGTATGTGGTGGATGAGGCAAATATTGAGTGCGATGGAATGAGTTTTTCTCCCTTAAAAACATTGTCTGATAAACCTGAATGGGCGGCGGTTTACCTGGATAGGGTAAACAGGATGTTCCAAACAAATAAGAACAATAGCAGTATCATCATGTGGTCATTAGGGAATGAAAGTGAATTTGGACAGAATTTCATTGATACCTATCATTATTTAAAAGGCGAGGACAGCACACGTCCTGTTGTATATGAACCTGCCAGCAGAACGCAGTATTCGGATGTGTTTTTTCCAATGTACAAATCGCTCAACATCATGCAGGAATATGTGAAAGAGTGGCGCAATAAACCTTTTATACAATGTGAGTACGCGCACATGATGGGAAACGGCGGTGGTAATTTAAAAGATTACTGGGACCTAATGTATAAATATGAACAATTGCAAGGAGGTTTTATCTGGGATTTTTCGGACCAGACTTTTCTTTTAAAGGATAAGAATAACCGTGCCATCTGGGGATATGGAAGTGATATGGGAAATGTAGGTGTAACAAGTGATACGAGCTATTGCGCGGATGGTTTGTTTACGGCTAACAGGGAACCGCACCCGCAGGCGTTTGAGTTAAAAAAAGTATATCAGAATATTGATTTTAAACCGGTGGGTTTTACTCCAAATATGGTAAGGGTTACAAACCGTTTTGATTTCACAAATCTTGATCAGTTTAATTTTGATTGGTTTGTAAAAGCGGATGGAAAGATCATTGCAAAAGGGAAACTGGATCCTGTTGAACTGGCTCCTCACCAGACAAAGGATATTAAAATAAATATTCCTGAATTTACACCTCAACCCGGAACAGAGTATTTTTTATCGGTCAATGCTACCACAAAAAATGCAACGGAATTGCTTCCTGCAAATTTCCTGCTGGCTACCGATCAGTTTCAATTGCCGGTTTACATGCAGAAAAAAACTTCTTCTTTAAAGAATTTTCCTTCGTTGACTTTGAAGCAGGATCAGGGTAAAATAAATATTTCCACTTCTTCCTTTTCTGTTTCTTTTAATAAGAAATCAGGGTGGTTAGATAGCTATTCTTTTCAGCTAACCAATATTCTTAAAGATGCGCTGGTGCCACATTTCTGGCGCGCGGCCACAGATAATGATATCGGAAACAGTCAGCAAATGCGTTGTGCTGTCTGGCAGGATCCTTTAAAAAATGCGCACCTTGATTCTGTGAAAATTATTCAGAAAAATCCGCAAGAGATAGAAGTGCGCACACAACATTATTTACCCGAAGTGAAAGCCGTATACAAGGTGGATTATATCATTTCCTCCAATGGTGATGTACAGGTGAATGCAAAAATGATTGCTTCAAACACAGACCTGCCGGAAATGCCCCGCTTCGGAATGAAAGTGGTTTTGAATAAAGAATTTGACCAGGTAAAATGGTTGGGGCGTGGCCCGTTTGATAATTATGCGGATCGGAAGTACGCAGCGGATATTGATGTCTATGAAATGGAGGCTGATTCTTTATTTTATCCTTATGCACGTGCGCAGGAGAGTGGTTATCGCACAGATGTAAGATGGATGAGTTTGTTGAATAAGGATGGTGTGGGCCTAATGGCTATTGGTGCGCCTACAATTAGCGCGGGAGTATTACACTTTGATATGAAAAATCTTGATTTCAATCGGGAAATCCCTGAAAATAACCATGGAGGTTCAATGATGAATGAGGATTTAATCTGGTGGAATATTGATTATAAACAAATGGGTGTTGGTGGAGATAATAGCTGGGGCGCGAAACCGCACTCGGAATATTTATTACCGTACAGGAATTATGAATATTCTTTTACATTGCGTCCGGTAAGTGAAACCGAAAATGTGGTGGAGAAAGGAAAGGAGTGAGGTTTTTTTAAGGGTTGCCTGCATTGTGAAGGTTGGCAACCCTGAAAAAACTGACCAGTTCTTTATTTACTGATGATGATGATTAAATTTGATTTCTTGAGTTCGTGATTGGAAATTATATTTTGGCGTAATTAAGTTCTCTCTTAAAGTCAAAAAGACTTTCAAGACTCAAATCTTCGCCAATCTCTTCCCAATGAATACTTTGACCGAATGGTCCAATTTCAAATTTAGATCTTTGCTCCGGACTGGCGTTTTCCAGGCGTTCAAACCAGGATAGTGGGTTTCCGATGATATGCCCTGAATCTATTTGAACGAAGAGGTTTTTTTCATCAAACCAAATATTTGATATTTTCATTTTATTTTGTTTTAATTATTCGGAGGGGTTAAATCTCCATGTATGTCGTCCCATTTATTAATAATTTCTAACTTTCTTTCCTGAATTAAAGCTTCTGCTAACATGAGGTCTTTAGGCTTCATACCTTTTGATTCAACTAATGAAATTTCAGGCATTATATTAAATTTGGCAACGCCATCTGCGTTTCTTACGTGTATATGAATCGGCAAATGTTCTAAAGAATAAAAGAAAAATTTCATTCCAAACATTCTAAAGATCTCTGGCATTTTTATAGTAAAAATAGTGCAATTTATTTATTTGAAATCGAGTGTCAGATTTTAAAGGAATTTTATAAAAAGAGTGAAATAATAATTGGGGCTTATAATAGTAATAATTGGGGAATGAGTGAAATGGTGAAGCGAATTGTTGAAAGTTAAGGTTCTGTATCTTTCAAATCAATCTTAAAAAAAATAAAATCTCATGTATGATGTATAAAAATTATTTAAACCAATAAAATTATGAAAAAATATACGTTAATTATTCTTTTAGTTTTTTTAGTATTCAGCAGCTCATTTGCCCAAAGAAGCGCCTTTCCGGATGTGCTTAAACTTCAGACAAAAGTTACGGATATTACTAAAATAGAACCAACTGTTTTTAGCGACATGGGTGCCTGGCACGCTTATGCACTGCCGGAAGCCAAGGAGGATTATGGTTCATTTATAGGCCCGTTGCTAATGGATTTGAATGGGCGTTGGCTGGCAAACACCATGGCTAAATTATCGGTTTCAGAAAATGGAAAAGAGATAAATCTTGGAGATGCGAAAGCAGCCATTCATTATTTCCCAGGAATGCTTGAACAGCAATTGGATGTGTCAGGATTGAGCATCATAATGAGATTAATCTTTGTATCCGACCGGGAAGCCATGATTGAAACCAGGATCAGTACCAATAGTAAAAAGAAGAGAACGCTGACTATTTCTTATACAGGGGATGTCTTACTGAATACATCAGAAATATCGTCGGGCGAAAAAGAAGTAAGAGTAAATTTTTCGGATAATGATCACCTGTTTGTCATTCGTTATCCGCGCAACATTCCGCCGGTAATTAAAGTAAATGAAGGGATTTATACTGCCATTTTTGCAGATATAAATATTATCCGTGGCAAGACGATCGTGCTTGATCAGCTTCAAAGCTTTGACCACAATTCAGCGGACAATACCGTTAATAACAATCCGTACACATTCCGGGAAGAATTAAAAAAGAATCAGGTGAGATGGGATGGGTATTTAAAAAATTATTTTTCTAAAACACCTCAATTAACTCCGGAAAAGAAACGTCTTGCTGTAAAAGGTATGATAACACTTCTGACTAACTGGCGAAGTGCTTCTAAAGATATATTGCATGACGGCGTTTTTCCTTCCGTGAACTACCAGGGTTTTTATGGAGTTTGGAGTTGGGATAGCTGGAAACAGGCTGTGGCGTTGGCTTATTTCAATCCCGCACTTGCAAAAGATAATATGCGGAGCATGTTTGATTACCAGGATGAACATGGAATGGTTGCTGATTGCATTTATACAGATAAAACAGAAAATAACTGGCGCGATACCAAGCCTCCTCTTGCCGCCTGGGCAGTCTGGAATGTGTATGAAAATTCCGGAGATCTTGATTTTGTGAAGGAGATGTATCCGAAGTTGATAAAATACCATCAATGGTGGTATGATAACCGCGACAATAATAAAAACGGTTTGTGTGAATATGGCTCAACAGACGGTACAAGAATCGCTGCTGCCTGGGAAAGCGGTATGGATAACGCCGTTCGTTTTGACAGTGCTTTGATGATAAAAAGTAATGATCATGCCTGGTCCCTGAATCAGGAGAGTGTGGACCTGAATGCCTATTTATATGCGGAGAAATTATACCTGGGAAAATTAGCCGGAGCGATGGGGGAAGTACAGGAAGAAGCAGAATGGAATAATGGCGCGAAGGAATTGTCTGTTCTTATCAACAAGCATTTTTTCGATACCGGAAAAGGGTTTTATTACGATCAGCTTTTTTCAAATCAAGGGCATATTGATGCGGAAGGTCCTGAAGGTTGGATACCTTTGTGGGCTGCACTTGCAAGTAAAAGCCAGGCTGCTTCTGTCAAAAAAGTATTGGAAAACGAATCGAAGTTTAATACGAAAGTTCCACTTCCAACTCTTACGGCAGATCATCCAAAATTTAATCCCAAAAAAGGGTATTGGCGCGGACCGGTTTGGCTGGACCAGTTTTACTTTGGAATAGAAGGTTTAAAGAAATACGGGTATGATTCCCTGGCAATAGAAATGACGGAAAAACTATTCAAGAATGGCGAAGGGATTCTTGCAGATACGCCTCTTTTCGAAAATTACCATCCATTAACCGGTGAAGGATTAAACGCTAAAAACTTCAGTTGGTCAGCTGCGCATATTTTGATGTTGCTTAGAGAACAGTAATCTTTTTCATTATAAAAATTTTGGAAAAGGCGAACTTTGCCAATTGAAATAATTCAGAATCACGGGAGAAGTTTCACTTTCCCTCTTTGGATTCACATCTTAAAAAACACAAATGACTTTTACCATAGAATCCATCGAAGCATTCGTAGCAGAAAATTACAACGTGAAAGTTGAGGCTTCTTCCCTGCACGGTTACGATGAGCAGAATTTCCTATTAAAGAGCAGCACCGGTGAAAAGTATATTCTTAAAATAGCCACCGATGATCAGAGTGTTGAATTTCTGGATGCCCAGGTGAAAATGCTCCAACATCTTGCTAAGAAAGGTTTTGAAGGAAGTTTTCCGGAAGTGTTACCAAACAAAAACAAGGAATCAATTTGTATTCTTGAAAAGGAAGGTAAGAAATATTTTATCCGTATTCTGACCTATTTGGATGGAAGTTTTTGGGTAAACCAAAATTCGTTTTCAGAGGCGATGTATGAAAGCTTAGGCAGTTTTTTAGGCGAAATGGATCAGGCGTTAAATGGGTTTTCTCATGTGGCCATGCACAAACATTATGTATGGGATGTAAATACGGCAGCAGAGGCTGGAAAGAAACTAGATTTTATAAAAGATGCAGAAAATCGAAGAATCGCCGGGTACTTTTTACTGCAATTTGAAACGGAAGTGCTGCCGGATCTATCTTTCTTAAGGCATGCCTATATTCACAATGACGCGAACGATTATAATGTGCTGATTCGGGATGGAAGAGTTGCAGGATTGATCGATTTTGGAGATATCATATATACAACGCTGATTAATAATTTAGCCATCGCCTGCACATATGCAATGCTTCACACGAAAGACCCTTTGAAGATAGCAACCTTGATTGTAAACGGGTATCATAAAGCCTATCCGTTAAAAGAAAATGAGATCAGGGTATTGTATTATTTGATCGCAGCAAGATTGTGCATCAGCGTCACTCAATCAGCTTATAATGCATCGCTGGATTCTGACAATGAACATCATTTTCTTTCAGAAAAACCTGCCTGGATATTACTTCACCAGTTGATAGAAATCAATCCAATAAAAGCGGAAGATTCCTTTAGAATTGCCTGTGGTTTTTCTTCCATCATCAATAATAAGGATGAGTACGAATCTTTGTTGCAGGAAAGGAATACGCACATAGGCAAAAACCTAAGCATCAGTTATCATACCCCATTAAAAATCGTAAAGGGAGCACTGCAATATTTGTACGATGATAAAGGAAATACGTTTGTGGATTGCGTGAATAATGTCAGTCATGTGGGTCATTGTCATCCAACAGTGGTAAGGGCTATGCAGAAACAAATTGCCACGCTCAATACGAATACACGGTATTTAAATAATCACCTGGTTGATTATGCAAAAGCGCTGACAGCAACGCTTCCCGATAAATTAAGCATTTGTTATTTTACCAATTCAGGCAGTGAAGCAAATGATCTGGCGATAAGAATGGCGCGGCATTTTACCCAACAAAAAGATATTTTGGTATTGGATCATGCTTATCATGGAACATCTACTTTAGCCATAGAAATGAGTCCGTATAAATTTGATGGCAAAGGCGGTTTTGCTCAAAAACCGTATATCCATAAAGCGATTTCACCGGACTTGTATCGCGGTCAATTTCAATACAATGACGAACATGCAGGTGAAAAATATGCAGCCGATGTACAAAATGTTTTGGAGGAATTAAAGGATAAAGAAATTGGTATTGCTGCTTTTATTTGTGAGACATTATTGGGTGTGGGCGGACAAATTCCTTTGCC
>JBBSSE010000087.1:0-9023 GCA_038242375.1 Chitinophagales bacterium | reverse complement strand
TTCAATACTGTTCCGAAATACGTGTTCACACTAATTTCTCTAAAACCTGACTTTGCATTTTTTGTTGTGATCCAGATAGCACCATTGGCAGCAATTGGTCCAAGAGCAGCTAATGTGTACGGATCTTTAATCAACTCAATAGATTCTATATTACTTGTATTGATACCAGCCAAAAGATTTGTTGCAGGTCCGATACGGTTAAAATCATATTGCTGAATTTCATAAGCAAATGGATTATCACGTGTTAAAGGAATTCCATTTAGAAAAATAACAGCCTGGTTATCGAACAATGCCTGTTTATTTAACAAAGGAGAAGAAATACCTCTTACAAAAATGTTCTGATCAGCACCTGGTTCGCCGGTTGGTTCCTGAACATATACACCGGCCAGATTTCCTTTTACCAATTGTTGTAAAGAAATAAATGGCTTTGTATTTACATTATTCATAGATAAACCGTTCGCTACATTTTTAAACTTAGCAGATAATGTTTGTAATACGATACCACTTGTAACTACCGGGGCGATGGTATCTGTAGAAGGATCCTTTACTTTCGATTCAGTTTCAGCCTGCTCAGTCTTGGAAATAGAATCTGTCTGAGCCTGTAAAGATGTAGAAGTAAAAAGGACAACAATACCGCCAAGCAGTAACTTTCCTAAAAGGTTCGTGTTGCAAAATGATTTCCTCATGTATTTGATATTCGTTTTGTCTTTCCTGAATAATTCAATTCTCCTGATTTTTTTAAAACCGCCTGGTAGAAATATTCTGCCGGAATCGAATATGATTTGTTATCAGCTTTAAATGATCAGGAGGTTAAATTTAACAGCATTTAATTAACAATTCCTTGTGCAAACGTTTGCACCATTTTTTATTTTTCGAATTTGCACGTACGCAACCGATTGATTCAAATGAAAAAAATAAAACGAATGGAAAAAAATTGGTCAAAAAGTTAAAAGTTGATTCCCTACAATTTCGTTTTTATGCAAACGTTTGACTGCGTATTTCATTAGTAAAAGGTTTATTTTCAAACAATATTCATTGAAATCAGCACTCTGAGAGCTTCTTTAAGAATTAAACACGTTAAACTATTATCATAAAAAAAATCAAAAAATGAAATCAATCACTTTTCTATTTCTATTCTTTTTTTTCACACAGGTAAGTGCGCAAAAACTTCCTACGGAATTACAAACCCCGGAGATCGTTTCTGTAAACCGCATGCCTATGCGGGCTACTTCCTTTGCATTTGAAAATAAGAATCTTGCTCAAAAAGGAGAAAAAGAAAATTCAAATTTTTTCCTTTCATTAAATGGTTCCTGGAAATTTAACTGGGTGCAGGATCCAAGGCAACGTCCTATGGATTTTTACAAGACCGATTTTAATGATGCAGCATGGGATAACTTCCGAGTACCTGCAAACTGGGAATTAAACGGTTACGGTTTACCTATATATGTAAACCATCCCTACGAATTTACAGGCCGCAAAATAATGGGAAACAGGTTAAATCCTCCTTTTGATATCCCGGAAGATAATAACCCTGTAGGATCGTATAGAAAAAAATTCAACCTGCCGGCAGACTGGAACGGACGCCAGGTATTTATTCATTTAGGCGCTGTAAAATCAGCCTTCTTTATTTGGGTAAATGGCAAGAAAGTAGGCTATAGTGAAGACAGCAAGCTTGGAGCTGAATTCGACATTACAAAATATGTGAAGCCCGGAGAAAACCTTGTAGCCCTACAGGTTTATCGCTGGAGTGACGGAAGCTACCTCGAGTGCCAGGATATGTGGCGTATCTCAGGAATTGAAAGAGATGTTTTCGTTTATTCCACACCGCTATTAGACATCAGGGATTTTAAATTGATCGCCGGATTAGATAAAACATATACAAATGGGACCCTCAATTTAGATGCAGAGATCAATTCATACAAAATAGATAAGAACACTTTGCACAGCAAGCCGGACACTTTTTCCGTAGCACTTACTTTGACAGACGCGGATGGCAAAACCATCTATGAAGATGAAACGAAAGGTGTGCATAAAGTACTGGGAAATTACAAAACCAATATTTCTTTTACAAAGGAAATTCCGGGTGTAAAAACATGGTCGGCTGAAATACCTTATTTATACACGCTATACATTACTTTAAAGAATAAAAAAGGAGAAATTCTGGAAGTAATCCCACAACGCGTTGGATTCCGAACAGTAGAACTTGTAGATCGCAATTTTTTGATCAATGGAAAAAGAGTTTTGCTGAAAGGTGTGAACCGGCATGAGCATAATGCCACACAGGGACATACTGTAACCAAAGAAAACATGCGCAAAGACATGGAGATGATGAAGAAGCTGAACGTAAACGCGGTTCGTCATTCACATTATCCTCCTGATCCCTACTGGATGGCACTATGTGATGAGTATGGATTGTATGTAATCGATGAAGCAAACATTGAATCACACGGACGTTATTACGATCTGGAATACACATTTGCCAATGATAAAAAATGGCGTAATCCACATTTTGATCGTATCAGCAGAATGTATGAGCGTGATAAAAACTATACATCCGTAGTAACCTGGTCGCTTGGAAACGAAGCCGGTAATGGCGTTAATTTTTATGAAGCATACGACTGGCTTAAAAAACAGGATTCACGTCCTATACAATATGAAAGAGCAGAAAGTGATTACAATACAGATATGATCGTTCCTCAATACCCTGACCCAAACTGGTTGAAAAGTTATTCGAGAAGCAACCCGGACAGAGCATTGATCATGAGTGAATATGCGCACATTATGGGCAACAGCCTGGGAAATTTCCAGGAATATTGGGATGTTATTGAAACACACCCATACCTGCAGGGAGGATTTATCTGGGAGTGGATAGACCAGGGAATTGACACTGTAAAAAATGGCAAACGTATTTTGGCCTATGGCGGTGATTTCCCTTTACAAGGACCTGTAGATGAGAATATATCTGATAATAATTTTTGTGTAAAAGGTGTGGTAACTGCTTATCGTGAACTTACCCCGATGGCTATTGAGGTGAAGAAAGTTTATCAGCACATCAAAACAAAATACAACGGCAACAATTCCGTTGAAGTAAAGAATGGATATTTTTTCAGGGATCTTGCCAACATGCAATTAAACTGGGAAGTACTGGAAGATGGAAAAGTAATTGATAAAGGTGTACAGAATAACTTAACCGTAGCACCAGGACAGGTTTCCAACATTTCAATACCTGTAAAAACAACGGCAAAAACCGGAAAAGAATATTACCTGAACATCCGCTACCTTCTAAAAACTGCGGAGCCGTTTTTAGAAAAAGGTTATGAGATAGCAAATGAACAATTCGTATGGAGTGGCGTTCCAAAAGGAGGAATGATCGCTTCCAATAAAGGCAAAATAACGCTGGAACAAACACCGCAAAACGCGACTTTGAAAGGAAAAGATTTTTCTATTTCTTTTGACCTTGCAAAAGGTACCATGAGTGGTTATTCCTTGAAAGGATCCGAATTAATCCAGCAGGGACCAATGCCTTCATTCTGGAGGGCACCAACAGATAATGATATCGGCGCAGGATACAACAGATCACTTCGTGACTGGAGAAATGTGTACGAAAAGAATTCTGTGAAAGAGACTACAGTTAATAAAACAGAGAATGGATATGAGGTCATCTTCACCAAAGAATTATTAAACGGAGATGCATTGGCTAAACAAGTGTTTTCTGTGTATGGAGATGGTTCAGTAAAAGTGGATAATTCACTGACCACTTTGAAAGGAAATCACAAGATTATTCTTCGTGTAGGAAACAATCTTACATTAAACAAACAATACGATCAGATCGCTTTTTATGGCCGTGGTCCATGGGAAAATTATTGGGATAGAAAGACCGCTTCATTTGTAGGTTTATACAACCAAAATGTGGATAATCAATACTTCCCATATGCACGTCCACAGGAAGGTGGAAACAAAGCAGATATTCGCTGGGTATCCATGACCAATAAAAAAGGAAAAGGATTGAAAATTGAAATGGCGGATGGTTTATTGAATTTTTCTGCGCTTCCTTACAGCCTGGACGATCTCGATCCGGAAGTGGATAAGAAGCAATACCATTCAGGAGAATTAGTAAAGCGGAATGAAATTTATATGCATGTGGATATGCAGCAAACAGGTGTACAGGGAATAGATAGCTGGGGTTCACAGCCTTTACAGCAGTACCGTATTCCATATAAAAACCAACAGTATAGTTATTGGATTAAACCGCTGAAATAGTTTAGTATTTTTTGAGCGTGATTTTTTGATTTTTATGAATCGCGGGCCGAAAGGCCTGCGATTTTTTTTTTGTTTCGTTTAATTTGAAAAATAAAGAAAAAAGCAGTTTACAAAAGAAAATTGTAGATAGATTTTGAAATGCTTTCCGTCAACTGCTTTAGTAACGGGAAAGTACATGTCGGGAGACCTGCGCAATGCCTTGATTTTTGGGGATTGGTTAAGGTAGAAAATAATCCCGAAGAAAATTCTTGAGATCCTCTCTATTTGGAGAAGTCCTTTTAAATAATTGGTTAAAAAGCGAAAAATCCCGCCAAGACATGAAGAAACCGGAAAAATAAGCTAGCTCACATTATGTAATACTCATTAGATAAAGAGCTCCGGGCAATAGAGGAAAAATAACCAATGCGGTAAAAATTAAATAATCTTTACTCCTGGAACCTTTCGTTATCAAAGCCATTATCAAAAATATAATTGAGTAAACAAAAGTGAATACCGGTGTTAGGTAGATAAAAACAACCGGAGAAAGGTCACAACCTGGGTCAGCTAAAGGAGCTTTTATAAATATATACCAGGCCATATACCCCCACCATAATTAATAAAAAAAAAGGAAGAAGGAAGCCGTTTTATTCCGTTTGATCAGGTTCATAAGGCTTTTATGTTTATACTATAATGTTAAAATGGTAACCTTTTCTTAATGTATTACCCCCCGAAACTCTTATAAATTTTCCAACTATCCACAGGTTAAAATCTGTGGCAATTTGTTAAGCTTTTTACATAGAAAATATCACCCCTTCGGGGTTGGGTTCTGCATGTTTCCGTTTTTAAGCTATAATAATGTCATCCCTTCGGGATTAAAAACCGGAACGCCCGCCTGAACGAGCCATTCGGGCAGGGGTGACATTCTTGCCTTAACTAAATGACATTAGGTTAAAACTCGTGGCAATTTATTTCAATTCATAAAAACCCGGCTGGATTTACATTAAAAATTTCTTCTAAAAAATAAGCTCAATTTAGAAACCAGAAGTATAAAGTCATAATCAAGAAGCTAACTTGCCCAAACCCGTTTCGACAACATAAAAAAACTTATCAGAAAATTAAATCCTGCGTTTCTTTAAAGATCATTTCAAACACTTTCATTCTGATAAAATCATTTTAAAAATAAAAAAACTACTTTTAATCCTCGATTTCCCTACTAAATAACGCAGTTCCATTTTCAACTGCCCAATAAAATAAATAGATGAAAAACAATTTCCTTACCCTGATTTTCCTGATATCAACACTAACAGTTGCTGCTCAAAAAATCCCTTATACAAATTGTAACAATTGCTGGAACGCGGATTCGCTGGGCAACCATCGTGTAAAAATAGAAGTAACAGGAAATGAAAAAGTTGTAAAAGCGATCATTCCCTGGAGGAGAAGAGATAACAATCCTGAAATGAAACGAATCATATTACAGGATGGCTCAACAAATAAAAAGATCGGAAATCTGGAAACAGGTAGCCTTACCCGTGAGTATGGCGAAATATACTTTGAACCCACTTCCGGGAAGGGTGATTACTACCTGTATTATATGTCTTATAAAAACGCGGGAACTGCTAATTATCCAAATAGTGTTTATCTATCACCGGAGAACACCGCCTCTTCAGAATGGTTAAATAGTTTTGATCAAAAGAATATCACGGCGGGAGCAACCATCAAAGAAATTCAATCCATTGATAGCTTTAATACCTTCTATCCAATGGAGATTATTGCAACGAAAAAAGAAACAGAAAACCTGATCAGTAAAAATCAATCAGAGTCCTTTTTAATATTTCCCGAAGACAGGCTTCATTCCATCAGAATGACAAAAGATCTTCCTCAAAGATGGATTGAATCAGGCAGCAAAAAGACATTTACGGATACGACAAAAAAAGGAGAAAACTTTGCCTGGCAATTAGGTATTTATGCTCTGAAGGATCTCAAAAATATGCAGGTTCAATTTTCGGATTTAAAAAATGAACGTGGTGATTTAATCAAGGCGCAATCCATGTCCTGTCTGAACTTAACAGGAAATTCCTATGACAACCATCCATTCAACAAAACGGTTGATATCAGCAAAGGAAATGTGCAATCGCTTTGGTGTATGATCGACATTCCGGAAAAAATTCCTACCGGAAAATACACAGGAAAAGTTCTCGTAAAAACCGGTGGTAGCAATGATCAAAAAACGATCGACATCAACCTCACCGTAACGGAAGAAACAGCCATCAACCATGGAGTAAATGAACCCTGGAAAATGTCCAGGCTTAAATGGCTCAACTCTGCTTTAGCGCAGGAAAATTCCGTAATTGCTCCTTATATTCCTTTAACAGTGCAGAACAATTCAATCAATTTACTGGGTAGAAAATTAGACGTAAATGATGATGGACTTCCTAAAAATATTCAAACATTTTTCACGCAAGAAATGACGTCTATGGGAAAAACTGCCAACGAAATTATTGCCCGTCCGTTTAAAATAATCGTGCAGGATAAAAATGGAACTATTGACTGGCACAATAAAGGTGTAAACTTCACCTCCAAAACGCCCGGAACAGTAAAATGGTCTGCTCAATCTACATCTCCTTCGATAAATATGGATGTAAACGCTTCCATGGAATTTGATGGATTTTTATCCTACATCATAAAAATAAGCGCGAATAAAGCGGTGGATCTAAAGGACATTCGAATGGAAATCCCATTCACCATGTTTGCTTCAAAATACCTGATGGGACTTGGAGAAAAAGGAGGTAACCGACCCGAGAATCTTGAATGGAAATGGGATGTAGCCAACAAAAATCAGGATGGCGCATGGATCGGAAATGTGCAGGCGGGACTGCAATTTTCTTTAAGAGATGAGAAATATACACGACCGTTAAACACCAATTTTTACTTACAAAAACCCTTACTCCTTCCCACTTCCTGGGGCAATGATGGCAAGGGAGGAATCAACATAAAAAAAGAAAACAATACCACATTGGTCAATAATTACAGCGGCCCGAGGACAATGAAAAAAGGAGATACTTTGTATTTCAATTTTACTTTACTCATCACACCATTTCATGCATTGAATACCGACTTCCAATGGGAAAACCGCTTTTATCATGCTTATAAACCAATAGATACTATAAAGAAAATTGGCGCAACGATCATAAACATCCATCATGGTACTGCTATTAATCCCTGGATCAATTATCCATTTATTGCCTGGAAAAAAATGAAAGATTATATCGACTCCGCGCATGATGCAAATCTTAAAGTAAAAATTTACAACACAGTACGTGAATTATCCAATCATGCTTACGAAACGTATGCTTTAAGAAGTTTGGGTCATGAAATATACACGGATGGAACCGGAGGTGGGTTTAGCTGGCTGCAAGAGCATTTGGATCCTGATTATATTGCTGCCTGGTTTGTTCCTGATTACAATGATGCAGCCATCATAAACAGTGGAATGAACCGCTGGCATAATTACTATGTTGAGGGAATGAACTGGCTCACACAAAATGTTGGAATAGACGGCATCTACCTGGATGACGTGGCCTTTGACCGCATTACCATGAAGCGCATAAAACGTGTGCTTACAAAGGACGGACATCCGGGAATTATTGATCTTCATTCTGCCAATCAATATAATAAACGCGACGGATTTAACAACAGCGCTAATTTGTATATGGAACATTTCCCTTACCTCAACAGGTTATGGTTTGGAGAATATTTCGATTATGAAAAAGGAACGCCGGATTTCTTTATGACAGAAGTGAGCGGGATTCCTTTTGGATTGATGGGAGAAATGTTACAGGACGGTGGAAATCCATATCGCGGAATGGTGTATGGAATGACGAACCGCATTCCCTGGAGCGACAATGCGGACCCACGCCCAATCTGGCATTTGTGGGATGATTTCGGCATGAAAGGAACTCAAATGATCGGGTATTGGGTAGATGGGAACCCGGTTAAAATAGTTAACAATGATAAGGTACTGGCAACAATTTATAAAAAGGCCGGAAAAGCATTGGTCTCCATCGCAAGTTGGGCGGAAAATGATACAGAAATAGACCTAAAAATAAATTGGAAAAAACTTGGTATTGATCCGTTGAAAGCAACCATTACTGCACCTGCCGTCAAAAATTTTCAACCACAAAGAAATTTCCGGATCGGAGAAAAGATCCCGGTAGAAAAAGCAAAAGGCTGGTTATTAATTATCGAATAATAAAGTTTACACTAGGTGAATTTTATCGTTTCTTCTGTTTCATAATTTTCATTATATCCTACAAAGAAATAAAGATATAAAGCTCTGCTGAAGCGCATCAGCCAGGGTTGCAGGAGAACGATAAATACACCGTTCGCAATCAACCAATAAAATACACGGTCATCGTGAACAGAGAAACCTATAATGATCCACCAGGCAATAAAAGTTGCTACAGAAATAGCAACCGTAAGACCGTAGCTGACATAGCCTGTTCCGTACCAGAAGCCGGTTTCAAGTTCATATTTCTGCTTACATACGGGACAATGCGTGTGCATATCCAGCATATAACTCAATTTCAATTTTTTATATGGATTCTCATTTACAAAAAGATCCCCCTGTCTACATCTTGGGCATTTAAGGCCAAAAATGCTGGAAAAATAGCCTCGAACTGGTTTTGATTTTTCACTCATGCGCGCAAAGGTAATTCATTCCTGATTTTAGAAGTGTAAAAATCAAATGATCGTGATCATGATTTAAGGAGCCATGAGCCTTGGGC
>JBBSSE010000086.1:0-9030 GCA_038242375.1 Chitinophagales bacterium | reverse complement strand
TGGTTTCAGGTTTTGGTGGTAATTATTCCAAATTTAATGGAAGTGAATGGTAATAAATACATAAAAGATAGTTCTTATCTGACATCTCAATTTTCTCTCAAACTGCCAAAACGCCAATTTAAATCCGGCAAACAAATAATCCTTTTTAAAAAATATGTGCCCTGCCAAAACAGCACAAATTAAAACAAAAGTGCATTAACAGATACATTTGACACATTGTCACAAAAAAGGATAGACTATCTTTAAATTAAAGAAAATGATTGTAAGTAATTAGAAATCAACATATAGTATCTAATAAAGAACAAGCCTTAAAGCAATATGGACTCAATTCAAAAAAAATAAACAGTTTAGCCTCTAACCATTATTCCACCTAACCTTTATTCTTATTCTGAATTTAGAACATGGACATATTTTATTATTCTACTCTTTAAAATGTATACACTAGATATCCCCAGGGCTCCATTGAATAGACATAATTCTCTTTTAAGCTTACCTTCTGTCCGGTAAAAACCTCTTTTGCAGAGCCATATATTTCTCTTTCCTTTATAGTGAATTCTTGAGGCTGACCAGAAAGATTTAAAATAACAGCTACCCGATCCTTTCCTTTTTGTCTTACAAATGAATAGATCGCGACATCATTTGCGGTCACCAATTTTTTAAAAGCCGCATCTGCGGCAAGTACTTTATTATTTTTTCGAAGGTGTAAAAGTGTGCTATAAAAAGGAGCCATTTCATATTTATCCCATACGATCGGATCCTTCACAAAAAATTTCAACCGCTTTTTATTGGGTACTTCCTGACCGCTATAGATTAATGGAATGCTTTGAAACATCGTTTGAGAAAACACGGCGAAGGTTTTATACGCATCTCCATATTTTTCAAATTCGGTTCCATTCCAACTATTCTCATCATGATTAGATGTAAAGAATAAGCGATATGCATTTTTCGGAAATACAGATATATTGTGATTTAAGACCGAATCAAAATAATACACCGTTTGTTTCCCGGAATACACATCTGCCATCACATGCATAACACTCCAGGCATAGGTAGCATCAAAACCTGCGTAATGCAATTCTGGCGTCTCTCCTTCTGCCAGCATAAACACATGTTTTATTTTCCTAAGTTCTGTAATGCACTCCTTCCAGAAATCTGCCGGCACTTCCTCCGCCACATCACATCTAAATCCATCGATACCTGTTTCATTGATCCAGAATTCCATGGCGGCAATCATGCTATCGCGCAACTCCCGGTTATCATAATTCAATTTGCGCACATCTGTCCAATCAAAGGGCGCAATCACATTCCCTGCACTATCCTTTGCATAAAAATCGGGATGTGTTGTCATCCAGGGATTATCCGGTGCGCTGTGATTTGCCACCCAATCCGTAATTACTTTAAATCCCATTGCCTGGGCATTTTTCACCAAACTCTTCCAATCATCCATGGTTCCGAATTCGGGATTTATTTCCTTGTAGTTTCTTACCGCATAGTAACTTCCTAATTCAGAGGTATTCTCTTTCCGGTTTTCCAAACCAATTGGTGTAATTGGCATAAACCATAAAATCTCCACGCCCATTTCTTTTAGGCGGGGAAGACTTTTTTCAAATTCCTTAATGGTTCCAGCTTCCGAGTACTGCCGAAGATTCACCTCATATACATTACTCTGCTCACTCCATTTTGGATGTGTAAAGGCTGTACTTTCCTTTCCGGCTTCCGTAACAATGATGGGTTTTGTATTGCAGGAATAAATAGAAACAGAAAAAATATACGCGAAGACGAGGTAAAAGGGAATTCTTTTCATAACAGAAAGGGAAATTTTAAGATATAAACATTTGTATGATAAAGTTTTAAAATTAAAGATAATTTATTTTATAAAAATAGATAGACTGAGGTTGGAAACAAACTCACTCAAAGCGTTGTTCCCCTTGTCTTTGGATAACTGAATACCAAAAAGAAGACTTTCTTTTTCTTAGAAAATCAAAAAAAGATTTTTAATTACCCAACACTTCCATCATCAAACCCGTATTAGATAAAAAGCACCGCGGGCTTAAACATTTATTTCAAAAATTATACAACCATACAAAAATGAAAACGAAACATTATTTAGTGGCAATTTGTGCCTTATCAATCACTGTATTTGCATCTTGTAAAAAAGATAAAGACGAGCCCCGTTTAAATGAAAAGGAAGTTTTATTAACAGCGCATACCTGGAAAGTAGCATCGATCACTGTACCCCAAATTAACAACGGAGAAGTGGATAGTACTATTACCAAAGAATGTTCCTTATTAGCGACTGTTGACTTTAATGCTGCACGCACGTTTGCAATAGCAGATCCGGGAAAAAATTGTGATAGCACTATTGTTCCTTACAGCAAAGGGAGCTGGACATTTACGAGTGTAAACGATGTATTATCCTTAAAAGGAGACAAAGAAATGTCCTGGAAAATTACAAAACTGAATGATACAGAGCTGAAAGCAACGTTCAGAGATAGTATTTCTCCTGAAAATATCCAATTGAAAACCATCACCCTGAAGAAATAACTCCCAAGTTCAGGGTCGAAATGGATAAAGGATTAAGATTACTTTACCATTTCGGCTCTGTTTCTTTAAATATCAAATTTCACCTTTGAGCACTTTAAAATAAACTTGAAACAGGACGAGTTAAACGATATCTTAAAAGCGTGTGTCGCAAACAAATCATTAGCCCAGGAAAGGCTATATAAGCATTATTTTGCCCTGATGTTTACAATTTGTAAAAACTATACATATGAGAGACAGGATACTCTTAGTCTAATAAATGAGGGATTTCTGAAGATCTTTCTAAATTTAAAATCCTTTGATGCGCTGAAAGGAAATTTTGAAGGATGGGCAAAAAAAATCGTGACAAATAATTGTATTGATTATGCCCGAACACAAAAAAACAAAACAGCACACATCCCCATTGAGGAGGAACCATCCATACAAACATTAAGCACAGAAAACAAAGATTATGTGGAGGATGAATTATTACATATGATGGAAAAACTTCCTCAAACAACTCAAAAGGTTTTTTCACTTCATGTTTTCAAAGGGTATTCACATAAAGAAATTTCGAAGGCATTGAATATGGCAGAAAGTACTTCCAGATGGCATGTGATGGAAGCAAGAAAAAATTTAAGAAAGGATGTTCAAAAAATATTTTAAATGATGCAGGATAATCTTCATACAAATCAAATGGACGAACTGGCCTCAGAAGGCTGGACGCAGATGAAAGATCTATTGCAGAAGCATGACTTAGAAGAAAAGAAGAAACCAGGGATGATTGCATTTTGGGCTTACCGGATCGGAGGAATAGCTGCCTGCATTCTATTGGCCGTTGCCGCATTTACTTATTTCTCCAACTCCCAAACAGATCATAAGAATATCGCTCATTTAAAAAATAATAATCTTCCAATCATTTCTCCCCAAAAAGAAAACACTGAAAATGATAAAAATGATAAAAATGCCCACATAACGGAAAAGACAGAATCAACCAATTCCGGCAATTTAAAACTCCATCAGGCTAAGACTAATCAACCAAACCCGGCAACAAGAATTATCATTCAAAATATTCATCATTCACCAAACACGATCTACCTCCCTGTGATCGGTCAGGATGAAAAAATAGATAAACTTGTATTAACCTCCTTTGCCAGAAAGATAAAGGAAGGCCAGGAGAGTATAAAAGTGAATTTTAAAAATCCGGCCAAGATTGATTCTTTGAAAAATCTTAAACGTCCGGATCTTAAAATTGATTCTAAGAAAAAAACAGGAAAATTGCCCGTTGAATTTTACGCCGGAGCCGGCTTTAATATTTCCGGCAAAAAGAGTCATCAAAACGTTGTTAGTGCTTCAAGGATAAATATTCATCCTTCTGTTAGAGTGATTTTTCCGTTAAATGATAAATTCAGTATTCAGACCGGTCTATATGCTTTTTCCTCCATCAACGCAAAGGAAGCCAGTGCTAAGGAAAAGGAATTAGTGAATAATATAAACGCCAATCTTTATTATAAAATAAACACAACTAATATTGTGAAGGCCGCTTATTTTGATGTACCGATTACGATCAATTACAAACTTTCTAAAAACTGGACTGCCGGTACAGGTTTGGAAATTTCACGCTTGCATAAATTTGATGTCAAAGAAGTCGAAGAAAGCTATGATTACAATGAAAACCTAACGGCTACCTCTGTAGAAAGATTTGTGGGCATAAGCACGTATGGGGCACAGGCATTAAAAAATAAGATTACCATCAAAAAATGGGAACCAAGATTGGTATTAGAAACAACTTTTAAAACAGGACCATTACTTCTCTCCGCAGGATACCACTATGGCCTCTCCTCTTCCATCACCATTAAGGAACCAAATGGCACTACCAACCATTTCAAGAATGAATATTTTAAGGTAGGGGTGCAGTATCAATTGAAGTAGCTGAGAGCTAAGAGCTGTGAGCTGTGAACCATCAGATTTATCTATGACCCATCAGAAAAGTTGATAGCAATTCGCTGAATATGGCATTAATTGTGTTGCTTATTGAGTCCACTATTTTTTTCCAAACAGTAAAGATTTTAAATCATGGTAATCACAATTAAAGAAGTTGCTTCTCTGATGTCAATGTCAATGGCTATGTCCAAATACTTTCCTTCCGTAGATAAATTCTACAATGCTGTAGAAGCAACCGAACGCACCACCACCGAAATGCTGGACTCTATCAAAAGATTTGTTTTGGAAGATAAAGATAGTAAGGAGAAAGGGGAGTTTGAGGGGATGGCGAGTTGAGTTAGAAGTTCAGAGTTCAGAGTTCAGAGTTCGGAGTTCGGAGTTGTAAGAATTCGTGTAATTCGTGCCTAAAATTCGTGTTTAAATTTGAGTTCTAAATTAAACGCCGAAGGCGTTTTACCAAAAAACTACTTTAGCCGGTCTGACCTGCGGTACCGACCTAAAACGAGGGCGTTCAACCTAAAACCTACAACCTACTACCTACTACCTATTACACCTATTACCTCCTACCTAAAAAGAAGGACACCTCACTTTATTCAACGAGGAATTCATAACATTCAAATAGGTTTTATAAGACAGCGTCGCTTCTAATCCGCCCTTCATGTGGGAGGCTACTGTCAATTTACTGACGTTTATATCATAACTGATTCCAATACCTAATTTAAAATAATCCAAACGGATTACCGGAATCACCGCGTCATTCCATCTGTAAAAAGAACCGGCTGCAATGGAAACAGATTCATCATCATATCGAACCAAATCATGACTATATAAAAAGCCTCCCTGGATTTGGCGGTGGCCTCCCTGCGTAAAGAAATCTCCATACAAAATCAATTTATCCTCATCGCTTGTCGGGGCAGAGATCCCAAAATTCACAACCCATTTTTCATTTAAAGTAATATCACTATTGGGAGTGAAAGCCACTTTCGGTTTTGTAAAATGGAAAAGTCCCACACCCGCATAATAGCGAATATCATTCTCTGTTACACTACTAAAAGACATCCCGGCAGCGATATCGTAATACGTTACCTGGGTATTGCTGAATACCTGTTGCGTGGGATTGGTAGGACTATAACTTCCATTCACAAACTGATCATCAAACTGAAGTTTGGATGGATCAAATCGTTGTTGCACCGCGCCAGCCATCACCCCGGCGGAAATAAAACTATTCTCATTCACTGATTTATGAAAATTAAGTACGGGCAAAAACTGGGTTTTGCTCAAACGGGAATCCCCCGCCTGGTCATTGGTAATTTGTACCCCAAGGGTTAAGAAATCATAAGAGTTTTCACTGATCCCAAATTTATATTCCACGCCCAATGCCTGGGTTTGATAGGGAGTTGTAACACTTTGCCACTGATTTCGATAACCTGCCGTTATCCGGATATCACCCTCAAAAATACCGGCCAATGCAGGATTGCGCAGCAAAGGCAATTCATAAAACTGGGAAAAGTTTATATCCTGCGCTACTGCATTACATGAACAGAAACAAATTATAGACAACACACCATATTTTAAAAAATTCTTCATCATGTTTATTTTATTATGGTCGTATTTCCTTTGTAAGTAAATGGTACTCCGTTTTCACACAACACTTCTGCTGTATAAACATACACTTCCGGAGGACCGGGTTTTCCGCCAACTTTTCCATCCCAACCATAGGTTGGTTCATTGGGAGGAAAATTGTTTCTTTCAAAGACTAACTGCCCCCAGCGGTTAAAAATGCGGAAACTTTTCACCATGGATATCCCCTTCCCGCGCACCATCAGCACATCATTTACGCCATCTCCGTCCGGTGAAAATGCATTCGGAATGAACACCTGCGTGTTTTCACAAAACACTTTTATATTGATGGTATCAGAAGCCTTACAACCATAAATACTGGCTACTTCCAGAGCATACGTGATATCTTTTTTAATATGCGCATTGGGAACAGCGCAATCAACACAATCCAAATCTATGGTTGGAGTCCATTTCCAGCCTTTCATAGGTCCCTCTGTAAAAGTAGAAACCAGCGGAAGGATTGTACCTGTAGCAAGCACCTTATCCGGACCTAAATCTACCGTTGGATATTTGCCAACCGCTACTATAATAAATGCTGTATCTGTAAAGCAATTATGCCCATCATATCCTACAACCCTATACGCAGTTGTCATAACCGGACTTGCTACCGGATTTGCAACCGTACTGCTGCTAAGTGTTTGCGCCGGTGTCCATATGTAGGATGCCGCACCGCTGACCAGCAGATTGGCAGTTTGACCGATACAGATCGAATCATTTCCGGAAGAAGTCATTTTAAGTGGTTGAATCACCGTTACGTTTACGGTGTCGTAGCCCGGACAACCAATGCTGTTTAAGCCTTCTACAATATAAGGCGTGGAAATTACCGGAGTTGTAATTGGATTTGGACAAGTATTACAGCTTAGACCCTGCAAAGGTGCCCATTGATACTGAACAGCGCCGGAAGCATTTAACTGAATAGAATTTCCCAAACAAATCGTCACATCGCTACTTGCTCTCACAAGCGGTGAAGGATTTATTTCGATGGTATGAGAAGTGGTCGCAGAGCAGTTATTGACCGTGCTAACGGTAAGATCAGTTTTGTAGATCCCCGGTTGAACAAATGTATAATTAAAGCTTTCACCAGTTCCTGTTACACCATTTGAAATCGTCCACTTTATTGTATTCAATACATCTTCTGATTGGATAACTGACCTAAATAGAACAGATTGATTGGTGCATTTAGAGGCATCTGCAATAATCGCAACAGTTGGTGTATTATTTACGTTTACATCTATTTGTCTGCGCACAATTTGAGTACAACCAGAATTACCGGTAACGATCATTTCTATCCAGTATTTCCCGGCAGTGGTATAGGTATAATTCACTGTTTTCCCTTCTTTTATAATGCCATCACCTAAATTCCACCGCACCGATTTAATCCCGAAAAACACATGAGATGTATCTGTAAAGATCACGTTCGTGCTGCCACATTTTCTATCTTGAACAGATATAAATCCTGCATCCACTTTATCAATTTTTATAGAATCTTTTCCTTTGACAAAATAATTACAACCTGCATTATTCAATAAAGTCACTGAAGGCAAATAAGTGCCTGGTTTAGCATATTCATGAAACACGACGCCATTGGTAGTAGTGAGCGTAGTTCCATCTCCAAAATCCCATTGATAAGTATTCGTGTTTGTAGCAACAGCTTCCAGTCTCACGGGTGCAGGAGAGCAGGCAAATCCACCTGCATATTGTAATGTCCCGGAAGGCCCGTTTACTTCCACCGTTTTTGTACTGATATAAGTACATCCGCCCGGCGAAGTCGTTTTCAAGGTAACCGTATATGTTCCTGAAAAATTGTACGTATGAATAACCCGATTGCCTGACGCAGTTGTTCCATCTCCGAAATCCCACAACGCAGTAACGGATGGAAGATTTTCATTTTCAAATGTGACCGTCATTGGAGCACAATCTGCTTTTGAATCACTCATAGTGAAAGTACCGGGTAATGTTTCGACAACCTGGATCTGCTTTTCAATTAAATCCGTACAGGTACTTCCCGGTCCGTTCAATTTATATACCGTCAAACCCACGATGTATATTCCCGGCACAGTATACAAATGCGTTGGTTCAGCAAGGGTACTTGTGGTGCCATCTCCAAACGACCACAGGTAAGAAGTGCCCAGTTTCGATTGGTTTGAAAACGTCACTTCATCACCCTTGCATGACATATAACGGTCGGCAGTAAACGCCGCTGTTGGTTTCGGATAAATGGTTACATAATCTATCGTCGTGGTATCACTGCAATTATTAGAAGCTATTAATTTCACTTCATATTTTCCGGGAATAAGGTATGTATGCGTCACCGTTTCAACACCGAGGGTGGTACTTTTAAAATTTCCATCTCCAAAATCCCAGAAGTAAGCACTGGCACCGGATGAGTTATTGAAAAAGTTAACCGTGTGTGGTTGACAACCAAAATGATCCGGACCATTCATGGCGAAATTTAATTTTATCTTGTTCGGCGCAACGGTAATAATGAATTCCGAATAATCCTCCCCGCATTCATTGGAGGCGGTTAACCTCACTGTATAATTCGTAACAACACCCGCGTAAAAAATATGCTCTATGTCTTCAGCAATATTGGTATCATAGGTGTTTCCATCGCCAAAATCCCAATGATAGGTCGTGTTCAATCCTTTTGAAGTATTTTTAAACCTCACCTTCATCGGCGAACAACCTTCTGTAATTGTCGGAGTGAAAAGCGCTTTGGGTTTGGATTTTACCAGCAGCGGCTTTGTCAGTACGATATTATCACAAATGGAGGAAATGACCAGTTTCACCTGGTAAATTGTATCAGTAAAACCTGGGTTTGGCGGAAAAATAATTTGTCCCGGTTGCATATCCGTGGAAGTTTGACCATTTGCAAAACTCCATTGATAATTATATAAGTCCATATCCGGAGTGGTATTCAAAACAGTCACGGCCAATGGTCCGCAT
>JBBSSE010000085.1:0-9089 GCA_038242375.1 Chitinophagales bacterium | reverse complement strand
GGATTTGAGGAAAAATTTCAAACACGAATTTGAGGCACGAATTTCACCAATTATAAAAACTTTATTGCCCGAATTTTAGTAGTTGGACTATAAGTAGAAAAATTTTTCATATTTACATCCCGTTAAACTATAAGATAATCCGTCAGTTTTTTAACATAACTATCTGTTTATACTAATTACATTTGAAACAACGTTTTAATAAATGCAACCATAGATCATATTATTTGATCTAAATAATTATAAAAAATATTCCGCATGAAATCATTTCTTACATTTATCACTATCTTATTCTTTTCCGTATCCGTATCCGCACAGATAAAAAAGTCAGGTGGATTATTTGAGAAAGCAAGTTCACTCTTGAATAAAAATTCTTCTTCTGATCTTTCTTCCAATGAAATAGTTGCGGGATTGAAAGAAGCACTTGTTTTAGGAGCAGAGAAAAGTGGTCAAAAACTTTCTTCTCCAAATGGTTTTTTTAAGGATGCGGCCGTAAAAATATTGATGCCGAAAGAAGTGCAGGCAATTGAAAAGAAATTGCGCCTGATCGGTATGGGAAAATTGGTGGATAATGCTGTGGAAAGTATGAACCGTGCAGCCGAAGATGCGTCCAAAGAAGCAGCACCTATTTTTATCGCGGCTATAAAAAAGATGACAGTAAAAGATGCTGTCCAGATTCTAAAAGGAACAGATACCGCAGCAACCGGTTATTTAAGAACAAGCACCTCTCCTGAATTAACCAGTGCTTTTATGCCAATCGTAGAAGAGGCCTTAAAAAAGGTAGATGCTACAAAACATTGGAAAGATGTATTTAGCGCGTACAACCGTTTTTCTTCCGAGCCTGTTGATACAGATATTAATAGCTACGTAACCCAAAAAGCATTAGATGGAATCTTCTATTATGTAGCCCAGGAAGAAATAAATATCCGAAAGAATCCTGCCGGAAGGGTCACGGATATATTGAAGAGTGTGTTTGGGAAGTAGGGTAGAGGTGGTTGGTAGTAGGTTTTAGGTTGAATACTGCGTGTTGAATGCTTCGCGTTGAGTACTGCGTGTTGAATGCTTCGCGTTGAATACTACGTGTTGAATACTGCGTGTTGAATACTGCGTGTTGAATACTGCGTGTTGAATACTGCGTGTTGAATACTGCGTGTTGAATACTGCGTGTTGAATGCCTTCGGCGTTGAAATACGAACCACGAATTATGAACTACAAACTACGAACTTTGAACTACGAACTATGTATTCCGAACTATGCATTCCGAACTACAGCCTTTTTATAAACCGGCACAGTACTACATGGCTCACCATACATGATACTTTTTACTACGGGTCTTAATTTTTGTGTGATTTCCACATAGGCTGCTTCCGGTATTTTTATATCTGCACATCCTTTAATGACTACTCTTTTATCAATAAAATCCTGTGGGTCGATAGCAGACAGACTTTTACGATATAGAGCATTTAATGCGGCTTCTTTATCCCCAAAAATTACATCGTTCGCATAAGATTGTACATACGTTGTTACCAGCATATACGCCCAAATAGGAATTATCGCATCTGCTGAACAATGAAGCGCTACATTCTTGTCCTGGTAAATACTCCAGTCAATATTTTTCATCGCTTCACGAAAATCCTTTTCTTTCAAAATGAGTTCCATAAATAAATATTCCTTCAGATCAAATTCTACTATTTCTTCTTTGGGGTAATATTTTTCAAGATCCAGCGTAATCAGGGCACTTTGGGCAACTTTATTTATAATAATATCATCCATATTTTTAATTTTTATTCTCAAAGTTAGTTCATCCGGATTTTATATAAAACGGCTTAACTTTTTTGTGGTGAATAGTCAATGATGAATAAATTTCTAAACTATTAAGTGCGGCCATTTATTCATCTCTTTTTGCATAAAAAAACCGGGTTATAAGTAACCCGGTTTTTTAATTCTATTGTTGATTTCTCTTTAAAAGAAACTACTTCTGTTGTCTTTTATTTCTGCAATCTTTTTCAATGATTCGAAAGACTGTCCTAAAGCTGCCTGGATCTCACCATTGATTTGTGCTTTCTTTTGTTGTTCCAATACACTTTCAGGTAATCCTGCCGTCTTGAAAATGCTATTTGTTTTAATTACAAAAACACCTGTATTTCCTTTAATCGGAGGAGATACTTTTGTTTGAAACGCCTTATTAAATGCAGCTCCTGCTACTTTGGATTCGTTACCTACGCCGTTTATTATTTGAGCATCAAACGTAAGCGTGGAGTCTTCACCTGTCGTTAATACAGGAACATTGAATGCCTTAGCCGCAGCTTCAAGGGTCGTAACACCATTTAGTTTCTTTGTGATCTCTTCTGCCTTTTTATTATTTCTGATCAGATTTTCAACCATTGGTCTTGCTGATGCCACATCAGGAATTCCTTCTTTCACTTTACGATCAACGATCGCTACAATAAAATCATCTTTTACTGTAAATGGTGTGGAAACCTCTCCATCTTTCGCTTCAAATGCCCATTTAACAATAGAGCGTGCATCTTCCAATCCGCCTATCTGAAAATCATTTTCTTTTACTACGTTCGGAACGTCGATTACTGTTAATCCATTTTCGCTTGCATATTTATGAAATGAATTTACATCTGTTACACTTCCTGCAAGTTTAATAGCCGCTGAATTTGCTGCATTGATCGTTTCATCACTTGGAGCAATATCTTTTGCCATGAAAGCTATTTTATATGCAGGGCGTGGATCTATTTTATTAAGGATTTCAATGTAGTGATATCCAAATTGAGTCTTAACCACTTTTTTGGTTACTCCATTTTCATTTAATAAAAAGTCACCAAATTCTTTTGCAAACCCTTCGCCCTGAATGGTCATCAGATCAAAGGTCATTACACCATTTTGCTGCTTCGCAGCCTGGTCGGTAGAATATTTTTGCTCTAACTGATCGAAGTTTGCACCACCTGCAATAGCAGTAGCAATACTATCAGCTAATTTATGCGCAACGCTGTCTTCCATAATTGGCTGACCTGATTGAGGATCTACAGTACCAATTAATATATGACGTGCTTTAATGCTATCAGGCATTATTTTAGCAGCAAGTTTTTTTGCAAGTACGAAATTTGATCCGTCTTCATACGGCCCAAAAACACCACCCACAGGAAGTGCTTTAATAGAATCGCTGAAAGGCATTTGCATTTTATCGGCCGGAGTATATCCATCAAATAAAGGAATTGAAGAAGCATTCTTTCCTAAAAATAATTTTGCACTTGAATCAGCCGCGAAAAACGGTTTTAATTCAATCAGCGAATTTTTAATTCTTGCACTGTCTTGCGCATTCGCACTTGCACTAAATGATATGTAGGAAATCATTCTTCCACCATCCTGCTTGTACAAAGATTTATGGTTATCAAGATATGATTTGATATCATTATCTGTAACTTTTATTGTGCTGTCTGAAATACTATGGTAAGGAATTGCCACGTAAGAAATAGAGGCTGCTTCAGTATGTTCTTCCTGCTGGATTTTTGACATCCATTTTGGCTGATAAATACTTCCTGCTATCATGGAAGTATATTTAGTATATAAACTGTTTAAGCGCATTGGATCGATCACCTGGGAAATAATGGCTTTCCTTTGTTCCTCATTTTTGCTGGCTTTGGTCGTTGACCACCACTGCTTCGCCTGCTCGATATCATACTGACCGGTTTCAGGGTTTGAAAAAGCTTGTTTCAATTGCTGAGGTGCATCATTACTGAACATAATGGAACTCATTTCCTTTGCAGTAAAGGTGATGCCTAAATTTTCAAATTGCTTTTCAACAATTTTTTCTGCGACCAATTGATCCCAAACTCCCTGCATAATTTGATTACGCTGGCCACTTCCGCCATTTGGATACTGTTGTTCAACCTCTGAAACTTTTTCGTTAAAATGCTGGATACTGATTTCTTCTCCATTCACTTTACCGATAAATTTTGGTTGGGATCCAAACATTCCTGTACGGCCGGAATCCATTAACATAAAGCCAATCAAGGCTATTGCAAGTACTGCTATAGTTATAACAGCGCCTTTTTCACGTATAGTCTGAATTATAGACATAATTAATTAATACTTAGTTTTTTTTATTAAGGCGGCAAAAATAGGTTAAAATTATATAGTAACAAAGTAGGCTGCTATTGGAGTTTAAAGGTGTGAAGGTTTCTTTTTCCCTTCTCTATAGGAATTTTCTCAAATTTCAGGATGAATGTGAAACAGAATTCAATTAATTTTTTCATTCGCCATACATATATATATAAGAGACAGAAAAAAATTCTCTTAATTTTTATGGAGTATTTACTTTCTCCCTTTACTAATATTATATGCAAAGAGAACTACCGTAATGAGATAAGATAAATAAAGAATCTTCTTATTTATTTTCTTTAGACATTTTTTTAAGCAATGCCTGAATTAAATTAGTATGTCAGATATCCGGCATTTTAGAAATCACCAGAAAAAATATTTTACCTTTTCAATTAAATAAGCTGTTTGTATATTTTATTAAAAAACCATTTTTTAAAATGTATTGCTGTAGAAATAAGTTTGATTAAGCTCAAAACACAATGCCATTGGTCATTCTTTATACTTTTTCATTAAATTCAATCTAATTTCATTGGTATATTTCCACTGTATTTCTTCAAAAAAACCATTATCCACATTTGGCTGTGTAGAAATTGCTTTTGGTGTGGATAACCATACAGTTTTCAAAAAGCAGTTCTTAATAAGTTCTAACAACTTTGCCCTTTTTCAACCGGTTTCAATTTTAGTGGAATCTTACAACAAATTGTTACGAGCCAATTAACAGAATTTATAAAAAAATGCATCAAATGTTTACAAACGGGCATTTTTATCAACGGATGTTAGTAACCATACGGAAAGTCAATGCCCGTGTTAAATATCTGATGTTAATTAATTGTGGATATCTGTGGATAAGAAGGAAGTTTTAAATTTGCATCAAAGCATTTAATATTTCTATCCACATATTAACACTCCTAATAGTAATAGACCTTTAAAAAAATAATGAAATAATATAGAATACTATGGCAGATATTAACATTGAAGAAGCAAGACAAAGGATAAATCAAAAAGGTTACCTCGATTTGAAAATTGATGTTACCTTAGACCTCTTCGCAGAGATAGAACGTTTAAAAAAAGAAAAAAATGCCATTGTACTTGCCCACTATTACCAGGAACCAGATATACAGGATGTTGCCGATTTTATCGGGGATAGTCTGGCACTTGCCCAAAAAGCACAGTCCACCACAGCGGATATGATCGTATTTGCAGGTGTGCATTTCATGGCGGAAACAGCTAAAATTTTAAATCCGGGTAAGAAAGTTTTACTGCCTGATTTAAAAGCCGGATGTTCCCTGGCAGATTCTGCTCCTGCAGATGAATTTCAAAAGTTCAAGGCAGCTCATCCGGATCACATCGTGATTACGTACATCAATTGTTCTGCTGAAATGAAGGCTCTGAGTGATATTATCTGCACCTCTTCCAATGCAGAAGCCATTATCAACAGTTTGCCTGAGGATCAAAAAATCATCTTTGCACCGGATAAAAATCTTGGCGCATACCTGATGAAAAAAACAGGAAGGGATATGGTTTTATGGAATGGTGCATGTATGGTTCATGAAATATTCAGCCGGGAAAAAATTACCAAATTAAAGATTCGACATCCGGAAGCAAAGGTTATTGCTCATCCGGAATGTGAAGAAGCAGTTTTGGAAGTAGCAGATTATATTGGAAGTACAAGCGGATTATTAAAATATGCATCAGAAAATAAAGCAACAGAATTCATCGTAGCAACAGAATCCGGGATCATCCATCAGATGCAGATACAATCACCATTTAAGACCTTTATACCGGCACCACCTGATAATCTTTGCGGTTGCAATGATTGTCCGTATATGAAGCTTAATACACTGGAGAAGCTTTATTTGTGCATGGAGTATGAGGAGCCTGAAATTATCATGGATGAGGAATTGATAATTGCTTCTAAAAAGCCAATAGAAAGAATGTTGGAAATCAGCCGGCAGTTTGGTTTGTAAACACTGAGCTGTGAGCCGTGAGTGTTTTTAGCTCTTAGCTCTCAGCTCTTAGCTCAACATGACAAATAAAAAAAAGCTTGTCCTTTTAGGCAAGCTTTTTTATTTATTACTAACAAGTATTCTATTTTTTATACGACTCCTTCTGCAATTTTGATCCTGATTTTTGCTTCAATCTCGTTAGCAAGATCAGGATTATCAATAAATAATTGTTTTACAGATTCCCTTCCCTGACCAAGTTTAGTGGTATCGTAACTAAACCAGCTTCCGCTTTTTTGAACGATTCCCATATCTACACCCATATCAACTATTTCACCTACTTTGGAAATACCCTGACCAAAAATAATATCAAACTCTGCAATACGGAAAGGTGGTGCCATTTTATTTTTAACCACTTTTACCTTTACCCTGTTTCCGATAGATTGATCGCCATCTTTAATTTGCGCCATTCTTCTGATGTCTAATCTTACAGAAGAATAGAACTTTAAGGCGTTACCACCAGTCGTAGTTTCCGGACTTCCGAACATAACACCTATCTTATCTCTAAGCTGGTTAATGAATATGCAGGAGCAATTTGTTTTACTGATCGTTGCAGTTAATTTTCGTAGCGCCTGGCTCATTAATCTTGCCTGTAATCCCATTTTGCTATCTCCCATTTCTCCTTCGAGTTCTCCTTTTGGTACAAGAGCGGCAACGGAGTCAATCACGACTACATCTAAAGCACCTGAAAGGATTAACCTGTCGGCGATTTCCAAACCTTGTTCCCCATAATCCGGTTGACTGATCAACAGGTTATCCACATCTACGCCTAATCTTTTTGCATAAGCACTGTCAAAAGCATGTTCAGCATCGATGATCGCGCACATGCCACCTTTTTTTTGCGCTTCAGCTATTGCATGAATTGCAAGAGTTGTTTTACCGGATGATTCAGGTCCGTATATTTCAATAACCCGACCTCTTGGTAAACCGCCAATTCCCAGCGCCACATCTAATCCGATAGATCCGGTTGAAATGGTTTCATGAGGTTCCTGGGAACGTTCATTCATCATCATCACACTTCCTTTTCCAAAATCCTTATCAATTTTATCGATTGTAAGCTTTAAGGCTTTTAATTTTTCTGAATTTTTATCTGTATTTGCTGCTGCCATGAGTTTATTTTTATTGTAATAATTCCTGTAAAGTTATTCGTTGCGCAAATATAGATATTATTATTTATCAACACTAATAATTTTAGTATTTATTGTTAATAATTTTAGTTATTAATAAATTGTGGGGAATTAAATATGTGAATTTCTTTTCAGAAAGAAAATCATAAAGTATCTAAAGGATTAAAATTTTTCTTGGAATGACTTGAACTGAATTGATAAGTAAATAAAATGGTTGAATTAGGATTTTAATACAAATATGAAATGAATCACAATTTCTTTTTGAGAGCCTCTGCTGCATCAAGGTGTTGTTTTATAGTGGATACAGAAGTTACCGCGAATTGTTGCAGGGTTTGGTCAGTAAGTTTACCGCCGGCGGTTTCAAAATTTTTCATGGTCGCTTTAGAATCCTGGATTACCCAATTCAAATATGCGTTGTCAAAAGCTTTTCCGGTCTTTGCAGTGATTAGGTTTATAACATCCTGCATAGATTGGTTGGTAGCTGAAGATATCTCAAGATTCTTTTCAGTGGAGATACTCTTCAATTTATTAAACAATTCTGTTTGCTGATCGACAATTGTTTTGCCTAAGTTTTTAATTTCTTCACTTGTGGATTCCTTTATCGCGGTATTTGACATATTTATTTGAAGGGTCAGATCATTAGCCGCCGCATCAATGAACTGGCGGCTATCTGTTGATAATGTATCAGGCGCAATTGTTTTTATTTCATTACCTGCAGTATTTGTTTTCGAAGTATCTATTACTGTAGTACTTGTTATAGTAGAGTCATGAAGAACTTCTTTTAATTGTCCACCATTACAAGCAATGAACAAAAGACTGATTGCCAAAGCTAAAAAGATATTATTTAATTTCAAATGCATAATATTATTGATTTTAAATGAACTTTTATACAAATAATATTCCAACTTAGGTCTGACTTAAATCCTACATTAAAAAAAGGAGTGTTTTTGTACACTCCTTTATCTATCAAAATATATTCCTTTCTTATTTCATTTTACTTTCTATTTCCTGGATGGATGCCAGATGTTTTTGTAATGTAGGTAAAGTGTTTATAGCAAAGTTTTTAAGATCCATATCATGTAGTTTATCCACTGCTTTTTGGAACTCATCCACATCATCTTTGTGATCATCTACCATCATTTTTACATATGCTTTATCGAAATCGTTTGGTGTTTTTTCACGAAGGTCATTCAAATCTTTTTGTTGACTTTCACTCATCATAGATGGTAAAATCATATTTTTTGAACTTGCTAGCGTTTTTAATGCTTCATTAATTTTTGAATGATCATCAATCATTTTTTGCCCAAATGCTTTCACTTCTGCATTGGTTGCTTTTTCCACCGCGATCTTTCCGGCTTCTACTTCCATCATTCCTCCCAAGGCTGCTTTTTCAGCAAAATCTTGATCCGTATTATCTACTGTTGCTGTTTCTTTGTTTTGTTCAGAAATTGAGTCATTCATATTATCGGCATCTTTATTTGCACTATTATTATCACAAGCCGTAAAAAACATAGTCGCTACAAATAATACCGGGATTGCTAATTTTTTCATGATGTTGATTTTAATTATTTAAAAAGATTTATTGGTTGACTTCCTTTTCGCAAAAGCCAAACCAAAGTGATCTTTATACCTTATTCTATATCTATTTGAAGTATTTGTTTATGAATATTTGTTGAAAATTTTACCTGTTGGGCAATTGGGGAAACAATATTTCCTTGATTTCAAGCTAACTTTTTGGATGAAATTATAATTGTAGTAAGGTTTTTTGGAACATTAAATTTTATTCACCAAAAACTTAAAACGGGCTATTATGTGGAAAGTTTATTTTTTTCAAACTCCATGAGTCTTTCTG
>JBBSSE010000084.1:0-9227 GCA_038242375.1 Chitinophagales bacterium | reverse complement strand
CTCGAAAGAATTAAAGAAGCAGCAAAGTCAAGCAATCAGATCTCTATATTAATAGAGGTTTTGATGAAAGAAAAGAAAATTGAGACCCTCCATATTACGCGTAGTATGGAAGACAGGGCAGATGCCCTGACAAGCGAAGTGAACCAGGCGCGTGTACAATATACAAGAGAATCATTGCTTTCAAATCTCGCCTTGAAACTTTATAGCTGGTATATAAAAAACGGACTTGCGAGGAATGAGGCTGATGAAAAGGAAATTGAGAATTACTTCCTCAATAACCTGACAGATGAGATCAAAAAACCGGAAGGGTTTTATCAAAAATTATATTTTAGCCAAAGTTATTGCTGGTATGCCTTTATCCGCCAGGATTTTTTGATGTATTACAGATATACCCAGAAATGGGTCAATCAATTTGAAGAACATCCTCAAATGATCCGGATTGAAACGGGCAATTACATTAAAGGCCTCCATAATTTACTCAATGCGCATTTTAATTTAAGAAATTACAAAGGCTTTGAAAAAACACTTAAGGCATTTGAGGATTTTAAGGAGACGGATATTGTGAAACTCAATGATAATAACCGGATCCAGGTTTTTGTTTATTTATATATTTCTAAATTAAATCAACATTTCTTAGAGGGAACATTCCGGGAAGGGTTAGCAATAGTAGATGAGATCATCAATCAATTGGATGAATATGAACTTTACCTGGACGGGCACAGAACAATGATTTTTTATTATAAAATCGCTTCCCTTTACTTTGGTGCGGGAGATTATGGACAAACGATCGTTTACCTCAATAAGATCATCAACTGGAAAGTGAGTCTGCGAAATGATCTTCAATGTTATGCGCGGTTACTCCATCTCATTGCACATTATGAATTGGGTAATTTTCAATTGTTGGAATATCTCATAAAATCTGTTTACCGTTTTATGGCAAAAATGCAAAATCTTAGTCTTGTAGAAGAAGAGATATTTAAATTTCTTCGTCGTTCCTTTTATGTATCCGCAGGTAAAATGAAACCAGAATTTGAAAAATTATTGAACACGATCCGGGAGTTTGAAACAAGCAAATTTGAAACAAGAGCTTTTGCTTATTTAGATGTGGTTTCCTGGTTGGAAAGTAAGGTGTATGATAAGCCGGTTTATGAGATCATTAGAGAAAAATACCTCGAAGGGAAAAGAAATCACAGCAGCAGATAATCGGTGATTTTTTTTCATCCATGATTGTTGTGCCACCAATCATATGTTATTTGCATTTATTTTCTTGTTCCTTTTTTCTTCCATGGTTGTTGTGCCACCAACCATATGCTATTTGTCTTTTATTTTTCTTCTATCAAAGAAAGAATGTTTCCTGCGGGATCTTTAAACCAGGCTATATTTGGGCCATTTCCTTTTGATCGTACAATTCCTTTTTCATCCGTTGAAATTTGTGCCCCGTATTGTTCAAAAATAACTCCCTTACTGATGAGATCATCTACGGCTTCATCAATATTTTTTACAGGAAAATTCAGAATGGTAAAGGTTGCGGGAATATGATTTTTTTTTGGGTAGATAATAATTTTGGTATCACCTCCCGGATGTAATTGCAATATTCCCATTTCCATATCTTTTACTTCGAGACCAAGCGTTTCGGAATAAAATTTTCTGGCTACTGATATATTGTTGACGGAAAATCCACTAAAAGGTGTTGAAGATTTTACCATAATGTTCCTTAATTTATGATGATGGAAATCCTTTAATTCCTATGATTAAAATAC
The DNA here is from genome assembly GCA_038242375.1 of Chitinophagales bacterium. GTDB lineage: Bacteria > Bacteroidota > Bacteroidia > Chitinophagales > Chitinophagaceae > Ginsengibacter. Next base: position 7,467 of record JBBSSE010000084.1, on the reverse strand, counting down.
TTTTTTCGAAAAGAAATTCATATAAAAATTTTAAAAATCAAGGTCTTTTAAGGTAGTAATCCTATCAAAAATGGTTCCATTTTATTTAATTAAATAATTTAAATCGTACTGAATAATATATTTTCTGAAAGCTTTTTTTTGAAGAAAATTCCTGAAAATATTCGCTTTTTATTTCACAGCACATAATCTGTTGAACATGAAATTATTTATAATCTGTAAAGAGATTCTGATACTTTCATTTATTGGCAGTATTTGTGTTGAGAAAAATAAAAACCCTTTGATTTGAAAATTTTCCCAAAATTTTATATACATAAACCTGTTTTCTATCCCTCTTTAATTTTAATTGTTGCGGCCATCGTTTTGGCCCTTGTATTTAAAACGGAATCTGCGGTATTGTTAGATAAGGTTCAATTATCCATCACTAAAAATTTTGGATGGTTTTTTATATTATCAATCAATTTTATCCTGGTGTTTTGCGTCTACCTCGCCTTCAGTAAATTCGGAAGTATCCGTTTAGGAGGAGTAAACGCCCGGCCGGAATTTACGACGATGTCCTGGCTCGCAATGTTATTTAGTGCGGGAATGGGAATTGGTATTATGTTTTTTGGAGTGGCGGAACCGGTGTCCCATTATGCAAATCCACCACTGGAGACACTTAATAATTATGAAAGAGCAATAAATGCCATCAAATTTACCAATCTCCATTATGGATTTCACGCCTGGGGAGTTTATTCAATTGTAGGACTTGCCCTCGCTTTTTTTTCATACAATAAAAAACTGCCCCTCACTTTCCGTTCCTTATTTTATCCGTTTTTAGGAGAGAAAATTCATGGATGGGCTGGACATATTATTGACATATTATCTGTATTGGCTACTATTTTTGGATTAGCAACCACTTTAGGTTTCGGAGTTCAGCAGATGAATTCGGGATTGAATTTTCTTTTTAATTGGGAAATTTCTACAACATTTCAGTCCTGGATCATTATTCTTGTTACATCGGTTGCAACTATTTCCGTGGTTTCAGGACTTGATAAAGGAGTGAAAATACTTAGCCAGGCAAATATGATCCTGGCTTTTTCTCTACTGATATTTGTTTTTATATTAGGACCCACTGTGTTCCTTTTAAAAAGTTATGTCCAGAATTTGGGTGCCTATTTAGGGGATTTTATTACATTGAGTACGTGGAATGATAGTTATCAGGATAGCGGCTGGCAGAATAATTGGACGGTTTTTTATTGGGCGTGGTGGATTGCCTGGTCACCTTTTGTGGGCAGTTTCATTGCAAAAATTTCCAAAGGTCGTACAATTAAGGAATTTGTTTTAGGAGTTTTATTAGTTCCGGCAACGATCACGACTATTTGGATGACAGTCTTCGGAGGAACAGCCCTGCACGAAATATTGCTTGGTGATACTAGAATTATTGATGCGGTCAATGCAGATATTTCCACAGCTTTATTCGTTTTCTTTCAGGGTTTTCCATTTACTAAAATGTTATCTATATTAGCGGTTATACTTGTTGCATTCTTTTTCATTACTTCCAGTGATTCAGGATCTTTAGTTATTGACAATATCACCTCGGGAAGTGCACCTTACACTCCGCCATTGCAAAGGGTAATCTGGGCTTTTCTACAAGGGATTATCGCTATTGTTCTGCTTCTTGGTGGCGGCTTAAATTCATTACAGGCAGGTGTAATTATTACGGGACTTCCATTTACGGTAATTCTTTGTGTGATGTGTTACAGTCTCCATAAAGGTTTGATGGAAGAATACGTAAAAAACCAACAGAAATCTAAAACGATTGAAGAGAAAAATTATGTGGATATAATAACAGGAATGCTTCAAAAAGATAAAAAGATTTAAATATGGATATAGAAAAAATAAATATTTTGGTAGCAATGGATATGTCACCTATGGATGAAGCCTTAATCCAATACATTGGAGTTGCCCGGAATATTTATCCGAATGCTAATTTTACCTTTCTGCACAATATTAAAATGAGCGAGTTGCCTCCGGAGTACAAGAGTCCGGAAAAACTGGAAACCATTTCCAAAAGCATTACTGAAAGAATTCATGAAATGATTGAGACGGCGGGAACTGTGCCGCAAGGTTATAAAGTAGAAGTAAGTTCGTTAAGTTTTACAGAACATGCCTTTTTGAATACCAGTAAGAAAATAGGCGCTCATTTAGCTATAGTTGGCAATAAACAAAACCTTGAAGGGGACGGGGGAATGGCCCGTAAGCTCATCCGTATGTGGCGGATAGCCACTTTATTGGTTCCGGAAACTTTCAACAAAAAACCTCAAAAACTGATGCAGGCGATAGACTTTTCAAAATATACGCCTACAATAAATAGAGTGTCCGCGCAGATTATCCTTCATAATCAATTGGGGATAAAGAAAGTTGAACCTGTGTATGTATCAAAGGTTTCCTGGCAGTTTTTTCCCGGACCTGGAGAAAAGGAAATAAAGAAAATTATTGAAGACGATACCAAAGCTAAAAAAGCCAGGTGGCAAAAGGAAAACCCGGCAAGCGAACCTTTAACGGTTTTGTCCGGGAATGAAAAAAGTATTGCAATCATTCTTACTGAATACATCAATCAAACTAAGGTTGACCTTGCTATCTTGGGTGTTCTTGGCGTTTCCTCCCTAACCGGTCTTTTTTTGGGAAGCGTTAGTAATCAACTTATCAGCCAGGAAACGGATGCCTGTATTTTGTTGGTAAAATGAATCACGTTATAATTAAAGTGGCCACAAGGAGGTGAATTTAGAAAAAATATCGGCATATTTCCTAAATCTGACAGGTTGTTTTTTCAAAAATATGGGCTTTCTTTTTATTAGGATAACCGGTGCATTCAAAATAATAACGCATCAAGACATGAAAGCATCATGACAGCAAATTTATTTTTTTTAAGAGAAAACGCTGAACATTTATCTGGAGATCTTAATCAATTTGACAATAACCGGATTGCCATTTCCTTCAATTTTGGCAAAATAAATTCCGGCAGGTAAATGACTTACTTCTATCGTAGTAATGCCGGTTTGTAGTATCTGTGAACTATATTGCTTTCCGGAAGCACCATATATTTTCAGCGTCTTACCGGTAAGTTCGTTTTCCCCGGAAGCTGAAATGATTATTTTATCTGTAAAAGGGTTCGGATATACTTTGATCACGGAATTTTCAATTATTTCCGGCTTTGAATCGTCCGGTAGTGGTCCCTCCTGAGCATTTGATGCATCACATACATATGAATTTAAGAAAGAGTTTCTGGAACCACCTTTTGCAAAAAGACTTCTCATTGCATTTTTTTGTCCGATAGTAAACATGTTCATGCAGACATCGTCCGAAAAATCCATATAATTCATAAACATATCCCCAAATTGGTTTTCCGAACAGGAGGATACATGCGGGAAAGTAGAACAGCCACTATTTGATGTCTGTTGTTTAGGGGTGTCATATATTCCATCATCTCCGCAGTTTTCACTTCCCCATAAATGTTGCAAGCCAAGCCAATGACCTATTTCATGAGTAGCGGTTCTGCCTTTGTTGTAGGGGCTGTAAACATTACCGGTTGTTCCGAATACGTTATATTTCATTACTACACCATCTCTTTCTAACGGGCCCCCGGGTAAAACCGCATAGCCAAGCGTGCGTCCAAATAAATTGCAAACCCAAATATTCAAATATTTTGTTGCATCCCAGGCATCATCGCCTCCTTTGGAAGAAAATTTAACGGCATCATCCGCCATAAACTGAGTGGCTTTCGTATATTTACGAACAATCCCTAAGGTTGCTTTCCCCTCCGGGTCAACCTTTGCCAGGCAAAATTCAATCCTCGTATCAGCAGCTACTTTTTTAAATACATCCGGCGTATTCACCTTATCCGAATTGTTTCTTCTGTAATCATTGTTTAAAGCGGTGATCTGAGATAAGATCTGTTGATCGCTGATATTTTGTGTTTGGTTATTATATAATACATGAATAACAACCGGTATAATAATAACCTGATTTGGGAGAGTATCTGTTCCATTTTTGGTATTCTGAGGTTCTGAACCACCAGTGCGCATAATAGATCGAACACTACTATAGTCAGCTGTTCCGCAACGTTGAGCAGAAACAAATGAGCAATAACATAATAAGGCAAGCGTATAAAAAATCTTCATGTAACCCTTTGTAGGCTCTGTGTCGAGCTGATTAACAAATACGGGATTACATAGGGATGACTATATAATAATAATTACAAGGGATAGGAGGATGTGTGCTATTGAAGAATCAATATGCCTGAGTTTAAATCAGATATAACAGAAGGGTATAAATCGTGTTATGACTGTGACAGAGGTTGAAGCGCAAATAAAAACAAAGTTTTTCATAAAACAAAGTGTTTAAGATTATTTATTTCAGGATAAAAAATGATTCGCATCGGTTTGCTTATTTTTGCCGCACTTTAACGAACAAACATGACGAATAAATTTATCGTTTTAATTTTTGCAATTCTGTTGATTTCCTGTGATAATAATTCGAATTCAGATTATGACAAAAGTTTACCTATGGTCAAGCCAAATAATATAGCTGCTCCTGCACCCTTGATTTTCACTGTAGATGGAGTGTTTCCGCATGATCCATCAGCATTCACGCAAGGACTTGAATATTATAAGGGCAAATTGTACGAAGGCACAGGGGAATATGGTAAATCAAGGTTGAGAATCGTCGATTTAAAATCCGGCCTTGTTGAAAAGGATCACCTTTTGATCGATAAATCCATATTTGGCGAAGGAATTACCATTTTTAAAAATAAATTATATCAATTAACCTGGCAGAATAATAAAATATTCGTTTATAATTTAGATGATATTATCACTCCGGTACATACGCTCAAATGGCCTTATGAAGGGTGGGGAGCAACAAATGATGGAGAAAATATTATTATTAGTGATGGAACTTCAAAGTTGTATTTCGTACAGCCCGATGAGGCAAGTGGTCAAATGAAAACAGTCAAAATCATTACCGTTATGAGTAATGCCGGAGAAATAGATAGCGTGAATGAGCTGGAATATATTGACGGGTACATTTTTGCCAATGTATGGCATAATAACAATATTATAAAAATAGATCCGGAGAACGGCCATGTAGTTGGCGTGATGAATATGAACGGTCTGCTTAAACAATATGCACCTTCAGCTAACTTTGATCCGGAAGCAGTTTTAAACGGTATAGCTTATGATAGTGTGAGTAAGAAAATGTTTATTACCGGTAAATTGTGGCCTAAATTATTTGAGATAAAATTAAATTAAGATTGATAGAATAGATTCCATACCTTTTGAAGAAGTTCATTGTCCTGATATTATTAATAATAAGATTGATTTATTATGACTTCAGATTATTTAATTCCGGCATCTGCAAAGATTGGACATATACATTTGAAAGTTGCTGATTTGGAACGTTCTTTAAAATTTTATTGTGACTTACTTGGTTTTAATTGTATTTCCAAATCAGGAGCTGATGCAGCATTTATTTCCGCAGGAAATTATCACCATCACATCGGATTGAATACCTGGTACAGTAAAAATTCGGAACCTTCATCTTATAATAGTACAGGTTTGTTTCACTTTGCACTATTATATCCAACCCGTAAAGATTTAGCCCGAATTTATAAACGGTTACTTGACCATGAATATCCTTTGACAGGTGTGGCAGATCATGGAGTACGTGAGGCGATTTATTTAAGCGATCCTGATCAAAATGGCCTGGAATTATATACCGCCAGGCCGCACGAACTTTGGCCAAAAGATAATAATGGAGATGTAAAAATGTATACACAACCATTGGATCTTAAGAATTTGTTATCGGAACTGAACGATTAAGAGTGAGGTAAACGTTTGGTATTATTTTCCAAAAAAAATCGCGGGATTCTCAAAATTTATTTCCAATACTTTAACCAGTCGATCATGCGGCTGGTGAATCCGAATTCATTATCAAACCAGGCTACGATCCTTACCTGGTTTCCAACAACAGAAGTTTGAGTGCCATCAATGATACAGGAATGACTGTTTCCTTTTATATCCAATGATACAAGTTCTTCTTCTGTATATTCCAGGATATCCTTGTATTCATTTTCTGCCGCTTTTTGAAATAATTGATTGATTTGCTTTGCTGAAATCTCCGAAGTTAGCTGAACATAAAAATTGGCCATAGCACCGTTGGCTACAGGTACTCTTGTGGAAGAGGTTTGTATTTTATTTTTAAGTGAAGGCAATAAGCGGTTCAGTGATTTGTAGAGATCAATATCTACCGGGATAATGGATTCTGCTGCAGCTCTTCCACGCCGGAACTGGTCGTGGGAAGCATCTACCAAAGCTTGCCGCGAAGTATAGGAATGGAGAATATTAATGTGTGCAGCCTTAATTCCAATAGAATTTAAAAGGTATAAAATATGGACACTGCAATTTGTCATACAACCTCCGGGCGATAACATGGTTAAAGAAGAAATGCCCTCATTTTGATTATGCCCGTAAACTTTTAATTCGATATCGTCAGCACTTGTTGTAGAAAGTAAAACCTTTTTAGCTCCTGCAGCGAGGTGTTTTCCGACACTTTTTTTATCTTTAAATACACCACTGCATTCCAATACCACATCGATCTTCAATTCTTCCCAGGGAAGATTTGCCGGATCGGCAATCTGCAGGACTTTAATTTTTTTATTAGAAATTGTGAAGGAGTTTTCCTCTCTTTTTATGGCAGTTTTAAACGTGCCATAAATAGAATCGAATTTTAAAAGATAAGCCAGGTTATCCGCAGGCATAATATCATTTACTGCTACTATTTCAAATTGATCATCCTCTATTAATCTCCTAAACAAAAGCCTGCCTATGCGGCCCATACCATTAATTGCAATGCGCATTTTTTATATTTTGTATTTGCAAATATCCGTAATTTTTTAAAGAGAATAATTTTTGCAGTGCGAATGCTTACTGATACGTAGAGAAGGAGTGAGGCTGTTTAGAAGTAATATAGGCTTCCAGGGTTTTTTTAATAAACTTTTCGGGGGGAAAAAGCAAAAAAAATGGCGAACATTTATGTTTCGCCATGGAATAATTTTGGGGTGATGCTTATTTTACATCCCGGCCATAAGAGCGATGACACCCATTACTCCGAGGAATGCAAGAATGATACCTACAGCGACCAGGGTATCAGCTAATTCAACAGGGTAAACTTTTTTCATAATCTTACAGTTTAATGATTAACAAAAAATTCTATAAGCAGGAAAATGCTTTGGATTTGCTTATAAGTTTACTTAGGGGCCCGATTGTCGCAAATATAACTAATTTTTTGTTAAAATGAAATTTTACTTTATATCCCTGATTTCGCAATCAAATAAACAAAAGAGCTCCTAATCTGCACATAGTGTGGAAAAGGAAGCTCTTTGTTATTTCACCCAAATGAGTGAACTTGGATCTATCGACAAAAATATAT
>JBBSSE010000083.1:0-9244 GCA_038242375.1 Chitinophagales bacterium | reverse complement strand
TTTGATATAATTCAACCATACCTTTTGTCCGCCTACTTCAAAACCTACCGGTGAGGCGGTATTCATATAATTCTTTAAAAATTCCATGGATTCTTTTGAAACACTAAAAGGATTCTTTTTCGCTTTTGCCATAATATTTTTTTAATGATCTATTATTAATGAGGTTGCAAATTTATCATTTTAAACTGAATAGATATACCAGCAAGGCCTGTAGAAGCATCATACCATCTATGCCCGCCAGAAATATAAAATCAGATTGATGCTTTTTGGTCAATTGTATAGTTATAAAAGTTGCCACGACAGAAATGATCATGGCAAAAAGAAATTCCGGATGCCCCCAAAAATAGTATTGAATAAAGGAAAGAATCAAAAAAACGACCAGGATAAAATAAGAAAAAGAATAGGCGTTTTTTATCCCGAACCGCACGGGGAAAGTCCGGATACCTGTTTTTTGGTCAATGTCCGTATCCCGCATATCAAAGAGGAGACAAAGAACGAACATGAAAAGAAATCTTTTTGCGAAAACCAACCAGAATAAGCCCGTGTCGTAAGGCATCGTGTTTACAGGAAACCACACTGTAACCAGCGTCCACAGCAAAGAGAGCGTGATGATTTTTAAAATGCCATATTCTTTTAACCGCTTTTTCTTACCATAGGGTAAAGCAGGAAAAGAGTATAAAAATGCGATAGCTCCCAAGCAGATAAGCACATAAAAATGGCGTAAATGGAAACTAAAAAGACTAGAAATGATCAATGAAAAGCCTATCAATAATAGCAAATAATGAGTTTTTTTATTCTTCATTGTCCAGGCTAAACGGGCAGAATCCAGGGCAGCTGTTTCTTTAAGCACATAGTGCATATTGTATTGAAATAAAGTAGCTCCAAAAATAAAACTGTAAAACCCAATATTATTGAGGGGCAGTCCCAGAATAATATTGGTTTCCATGGCAAAAGAAACTGCGCAGGCAGCAATAAAAATACTGCTGAAAAGAATAAAAGCAAGAAAGTTTTTAACCTTCAAAATATCAATAGACTATGGTGATTAGTGGAGAAGAGACAGTATCACTTACATTTCCGGCTTTATCAATCAATGCGAATCGGAAAGTAGCCGTTTCATTCTTTCCGCATTTCGGCGAAATATTTTGAAGCCCGTCTACATTATATCCATAAGACACCTGAATTTCACCTTTTTGATTTTTTGTTGAAGGAAATTCGGAAATGAAATAGGTTTGGTCGAAATCCTTGTCCGGACACTCCGGTGAAGTTTTTTCTACATATATTTCATTTGAAATGTCCCCTTCTTTATCCGTGAATGAAAGATTGAACTGAATCACGCCTCCGTTAATGAGCTGCGTGGTATTTACAGAAGTAAATTTTAATTCAGGAACTGTATCAAACTTATCTTTGTTGCAGCCGGAAAGAATCAAAAATAAGAATGTTGAAAATATAATTGTGTATCGCATCTTTGTAATTTAAGAATCAAATTTAAATATTAAAAACTGAATAAGCATTTGCAAATATCAGACTGGGAAAAAAAGATCTTCCACACGCCCTATTATCATTTTGATGATTTGGCTTTAGAGATATTTAATTACCAGTATCACAACAATACGGTTTATAAAAAATACGTGGAAACTTTAAAGGTAAATCCAGGCAATATTAACACAATCGAAACAATTCCGTTCCTGCCAATTTCCTTTTTTAAAACTCATGAGATCCGAACAACCACTTTTGAGCCTGAAACGGTGTTTGAAAGCAGCGGTACCACAGGAATTAATACCAGCAGGCATTTGGTTAAAGAAACGAAAATATATGAAGAGAGCTTTATCCGCTGCTTTCAAAAGTTTTATGGAAATCCATCCGGATGGTGCATCATTGGCCTATTACCTAATTACCTTGAAAGAGAAAACTCCTCTCTCGTTTACATGGTGAATGACTTAATTAAAAGAAGCAGAAATCCAAACAGCGGGTTTTATTTAGATAATATTGAAAAGCTTTATCAGACAATTGTCCATAATGAAATGATGGAAATTCCAACCTTGCTGATCGGGGTAACATTTGCTCTTTTAGATTTTTCTGAAAAATATTCCCTGAAATTAAAGCATACCACTATCATGGAAACAGGTGGAATGAAAGGTCGGCGTAAAGAAATTACGCGGGAAGAAGTTCATCAAATCATAAAAGAAAAACTGGGCGTTTCAGAAGTTCATTCAGAATATGGTATGACAGAATTACTATCACAGGCCTATTCTTTTGGTGATGGCAGATTTCATACTCCGACCTGGCTAAAAATATTAATCAGAGAATACAATGATCCGTTTGCCCTGACTCCACCCGGTAAAAAGGACAATCCGGTTAATGGGTTAATCAATGTCATTGACCTGGCAAATGTTTATTCCTGCTCTTTTATTGCAACAGATGACGTAGGTAAATTATATAATAATGGCAGTTTTGAAGTACTGGGCAGAAGAGATGCCAGCGATTTGAGAGGTTGTAGTTTATTAACGGTGGAATGAGGGAGTTGAATTGCTGGAATTGTTTGAATTGTTGATATTGTTAGAATTGTTGAATTGTTCTATGGTTATTTACAATCTACGTGATCCCGGAAACGAATCCTTCAGGTCGCTGAAAGACGAGCATCACGACCGGATTTATCCGCTGAACTACTATTAAGCTTCAATGTTATTATTCTCAAACACACACGCCGTAGCGGTTGAAGTATTTCTAACTAAAAACTACTAACTAAAAACTGAATTCCTAACTCCAAACTCCTAACTCCTAACTCCGAACTCCGAACTTCTTTATCCTTACATCATAAACGAAATCTTTTATCTCCAATATTTTAAATAGCTGATTATCCCGGTGAAGTGGATTTAAAAGATAATTGAATTCCTCCGGCACAACTGTGGAAGGAATCTTGAAAATTGAGTATTCTACTTTCTCAAAAAGCGCAGATCCGAAATCTTTTGTTTCAGATGGAGCAGGTGTTTCTTTCCAGTTGCCGGGTAATTGTGCTTCTGTAATAAGCTTAATGGGTGAATCCGGGATTTCAATTATCGCCATAGTTAAGGCACGGGGTACATCATCCAGATTTACATTCACAGAATATTCAAGCAAAGCTAATGAGCGTGTTTCAGAAGTGTACAGACAAGGTATCCCTTTGTTATTCCAACGTCCACCAAACAACCTGGCACCTTCGCCGGTTAAATCGTTGGCGTACATAGAACGACCTATCCTGAATACTTTCATATAGATTAGATTATTGGCATCAGGAATAAACACCGTAGGCGATTCTACCTATGACATTTTTTACTTCTTCACGACCGAATTGATTATCGATTACTTCTAAAGGGATTTCTCCTCCTAATGCTTTATTGGGTTTTTGCATCCATGAATTGAAAAGTGCTTCATCTTCAAAAATTTCAAAACCGAAGGAGTATAAATCTGCAAGACTAACAATTCTTTCACTTAGACTGGGATTAAAGCGTTCTCCTTGTTTTTTATTGATAAGGGTAGCACGTGTAACCGAAAGGGCTTTTGCCAGGGAGGTGTAATCCATATTTGTTTTTGATTTCAAGATTTCCAGATCTTTTTTGCTGACCCCTTCCCGAACGACGTGCATTTTTTCAAAAGGTGTAAGATCACTGGTTGAATCACTTTGGCTGTCTTTTAAAAAGGAAAATGCAATTTTTAAATGTGTAGGATAAGCCAAAGCCGGCTCATTCAAAATAACCTTTTCTGAAGAGGCATTTTTAGAGGAATATGTTTTGTCTTTTGCTGCCATAGTATAATATTTTCATTTCTTAGTCCAAATTTATACCATTTTTCCGGTTAAAAAAAATCTTTATTTCATCCCTCTATAATGATCAAGGACTTTTCTTCTAAGCACAAAATCGTATTTGGAAATGATGAGATTAATTTTAGAGCGATCGAGATTATTTTTTGCAATTAAATAATCCACTGAAGTGATATCTCCGGCATTAAAACGAATTTCTGCTGACCGGAATGATTCTGAAAATGCATTTACCTGGTCTTGTAAAAGTGTATATTTCTTAAGAGAATTTGATAAGTGCACATAGGCTTCCTCAATCGATTGTTGTAACTCCACCTTCGTGTTTTCTTCTATGATCTCACTATTTTTAAAGTCGATTTTCGCTAATTTTATTTTATTCTTTGATTGATTCGCGTTAAACAAAGGAATATTTAAACTTAGGTTAATTGTAGAGAATAAGTTATTACTCAATTGATCTCTAAAATTAATTTTATTGGCATTAAAATTATTCTTTTGCACGATCACGGGCAATTTGGTTCCGCCCATATCTACATAATCGGTTGAGGGTTCCTGTGTCGTATTTATAAAGGTAGATTGTGTGGCTACGCTTGAATAATTTGTATTAAGATTTCCTCCTAAAAATAAAGTAGGAAAAAGTTCTCCTCTGGCACTGCTAATAGCTTTTTCTGCACTCTCTTTTCTGAGTTTTACCGCTTTCACCTGGGCAAAATTTGCCAATGCTTCCTCATAGATATTATCCGGCGTCTGGGCGTAATTCATATCAAATTCCTCCTTCTCCAAATCCTCTACCTGCAAGGTTTTGTCATAGGGGATATTTAGTAATTGACAGAGATTTAATTTTGCATATTCAAGCGCTGCTTCCTGATCTGCTACATTAATTTCTTCATTTGCAACCTGTCCTTTTACGTCGTAAAATTGAGCAGGTGCAATAGCGCCTTCTTTATTTAAAATGCCCAATCTTTCAGCTTGTTTATTCGTTACCATGCCTTGCTGGCGTGATTGGATAAGAATTTCTTCTGAACTTAAAATGTGCAAATACGCCAGGATAATATTGATCGTCACATTGTCTTTCGCCTGTTGCCATTCCATTTGAGAAGCTTCAAATCCTAATTTATTTTCCTTAATCTTATTTTGCAAAGATCCTGCATTAAACAATAAAATATTACTGCTTGCTGAGTAAGAAGAGAAATTGACATTTTGATTTATAAAGCCATTTGTAAAAGGATCAATACTTCTTCCCTGGTTCATCCCATAGTTAGCTGAAGCATTTAAATTGGGAAGCATTGTTGCCTTCGTTTGCTTGTAACCAATTTCCTGTTGCTGCATGCGAAGATCAGCCTGGTTTACTCCAAGATTATTTTTAATCCCCAGCTCAATAGCTTTTTTCAACGTCAGTTTATTTTGAGCTGAAGTCAAAAGAGTCAGGAATGAAAAAAAGAAGATCGAAAAAATATGTTTCATTTTTTTATTTATTGAAATATGTGCGAAGTAAAAAGAGATATCGAACATTCAAATAATTGCCTGTTCATAATTTTTTAATTTAATGAAGGATATTTATCGCTAAATAGTTAAGATCAATTTTCTATTCTGCCGTCTAATAAATTAATGATCCTTGAACCATATTCTGCATTTTTTTCAGAATGTGTTACCTGGATAATGGTCACTCCCTCTTCATTGAGTTGTTTAAACAAGTCCATTATTTCCTCTCCTTGTTTTGAATTTAAATTCCCGGTTGGTTCATCCGCCAGAATCAATTTTGGTTTCACAATTAATGCCCGGGCTATACCAACCAACTGCTGCTGGCCTCCGGAAAGCTGTGAAGGAAATAAATCTTTTTTACCTACAATCTGGAAGCGGTCCAGCATATCGGCCACCATTGCCTTTCTTTCGCTGCCTTTTATATTCTGGTAAATTAAAGGAGTTTCTATATTTTCATAAACGGTCAGTTCATCTATTAAATGATATGCCTGGAATACAAATCCAATATGCTTCTTAAATATTTCAGATCGTTTTCTTTCTTTTAATTCCAAAATATTTTCTTCCATAAACACATATCCTCCTTCTGATGACTCGTCCAGCATTCCGATTATATTTAGTAAGGTGGATTTTCCTGATCCGGAAGGGCCCATAATAGAAATAAACTCTCCGGGCTCTATGGACAAATTAATGTCTTTGAGAATAAAAGTTCGATTTGCACCAGTGTTATACCATTTGTAGATGTTCTTGAGTTGTATCATTTTTATAATAATTAATTTACTTTTTTTTATTTCAAGGTGGAATAATAATTGGAGCAGAAAACTTATGCTGTAAGTTTATTCTCGCACACATTAGTTTACCCAATGGTATGCCATGTAGTAATTTATTAGATATCAATGGGATACAAATATGACTAAGCTTACTGTGTTCGATTATGGTACATTCGGTGTTCAATTTTGACACACACCGGTAAATGATTAAATCGGAAGGATCAATTTAAATTGAGTGTCCGGCAATTAATATATAATAATTGTACAAAAGAGGCATAATGGGGATATAAACCTCAAGCAGTTGTGAGATTTGGTAATGGTTTTGAAAAGGAAAAGAAAAATATTCTTCAGCACCATAAAATAAGTGCTGAAGAATATATTAAGGCAAAATTATTTGTCCTGACTATCGTGGCCTTCCTGTTTTACCATCTTATTGTATATACCAAATAAGAGAAAAGGTGCTGCCCATTGACCTACAAAAAGGCTTTTATTTTTATTGTTTGATAACTGCAGTGCTGCAGAAATTGCCATAGATCCTATTGCAGCCCATAAAAAAATGTCTGAGGGAAGTTTCGCTGTCTGACTTTCAATTTTTTTTGCCGTTTCACCTTCTTTGTGTTCTGTGTTTGTTGTTGGATTCATAATTTTCTTTTTAGGTTATTAATAATTTATCTTCAAACAAATCTTCTGCCATTTTTTTTGGTTTGTACCTTAAAAATTTCTATTTTTAATTTGTTCATGTTTTGAACTATTTATTTAAACATATGAAATGGAGGGTTTTTCTATATCACAACTTGCGCAGTTCTCTGGAATAAAGGCGCATACTATCCGGGCCTGGGAACAGCGGTATGATGCACTTACACCGGGCCGTTCAGCTGGTAATACCAGATTCTACAGTAATGATCAGCTAAAAAGATTACTGAACATCGTTAGTCTTCTGGATTATGATTATAAAGTATCTCAATTGTGTGTCATGCAGGACGAAGAATTGCATGAACTATTGGAAGAGAAAAAAAAAGGTGGGTCAGAAAATATGAAATATGGGTATTATATTTCGCAGTTAATTTCAGCCGGGGTCAATTATGATGAGGTATATTTTGAAAAAATATTTGCGAATTGTCTATTGACCTTTGGTTTCAAGGATACTTATTCTATGGTAATAGTTCCAATGCTAAAACGACTTGGATTAATGTGGACTACGAATAAAATGCCTCCTGCCCAGGAGCATTTTGTCAGTAACCTGATTCGTCAGAAGATTTTTGTGGCGATAGACTCTTTACCACCTCCCAAAAAGGAAAAAGGAACAGCCGTCCTCTTCCTTCCTGAGAATGAATTCCATGAAATACCACTTCTTTTTGCCCATTTTATTTTACGATATCATGAAGTGAAATCAATTTATCTGGGAGCTAATCTTCCGATGGATTCTTTGATAGAATGCATCAAAATTGTAGAACCGGATTATTTATTCTTTTTCCTGATTCACCAGGATATTCCTGAAAATGTTGATTTATGCATTGAGAAATACCAGGAGGTTCATTCTAACGATATTTATATAGCAGGAAATAAGACACTATTGAATAATTTGAAAAAAGATAAAAAAGGCAAAATAAAAATTATTAATTCTATAAGTGATTTAGAAAAAATATTTATGTAGTTTTGTTTAACTTCTTATTGAAAAATATAAACAGGGCAAATGTCTAAAATTATTGTTATCGGTGCAGGCTTTTCTGGTTTAAGTGCGGCTGCTTACCTGTCTGCAAAGGGTAATGATGTGCATGTTTATGAAAAGAATGCTTCGCCGGGTGGCCGTGCTTCTCAAATAAAAACGCCGGAGGGCTATGTTTTTGATATGGGTCCCAGTTGGTATTGGATGCCGGAAGTGTTTGAGAACTTTTTCAATGACTTCGGATTTAAAGCTTCCGGATTTTACAATCTCAAACTTTTGGATCCGGGTTTTGAAGTTGTATTTCTAAAGGGAGAACGAATGAAAATACCGGCTGGTTTTGAAGAACTGTGTATGCTTTTTGAATCAATTGAAAAAGGTGCAGCGGAGAAGTTGAGGAAATTTATGATTGAAGCTCAATTTAAATATGAAACAGGAATGGGAAATCTTTCTTCGATGCCGGGAAATTCCATAAAGGAGTTTTTTAATACGGATCTTATGAAAGGTGTCATGCGGTTGCAGATATTTTCTTCTTTTAAAAAGCATGTGGCGGCTTATTTTAAAGATCCGCGCCTTGTATCGATCATGGAATTTCCAGTTATTTTTTTAGGAGCTATGGCAGATAAAATGCCTGCACTGTATAGCCTGATGAATTATGCCGGTTTAAAACTGGGAACATGGTATCCGGAAGGTGGATTTGGGGCAGTAGTCGATGCGATGGTAGAAGTGGGAAAGCGCAATGGAGTTAAATACTATTTTAACACTGCCGTTGAGAAAATTGAAACGGAAGATAATAAAGTAAAAGGAATCAGAATAAATGGAGAGTTCATTGAAGGGGATGCAGTAATTGCCTCGGCAGATTACCACTTCGTAGAAAAAGAATTATTACCCGAAAAATACCGGAACTACTCTGAAAGTTACTGGGACAAAAAGATCTTTGCTCCATCCAGTTTGATTTTTTATCTCGGAGTCTCAAAAAAAATAACCAAACTCGAACACCATACTTTATTTTTCGATGAAGATTTAGCACAACACACAAAAGAGATCTATGATACACCTCAATGGCCTACAAAACCGTTGTTTTATGTTTGTTGTCCTTCTAAATCAGATAAAACAGTAGCTCCGGAAGGTCATGAAAATCTGTTTCTTTTAATGCCATTGGCTGTTGGCATTGAAGATAATGAGGTGTTTCGTGAGAAATATTTTGAGATTATGATGAATCGCCTGGAAATGCATGCAGGAGAAAGTATTGTGGAATTTATCGATTATAAAAAGAGTTATTGTATCAATGATTTTATGGAGGATTATCATTCTTATAAAGGCAATGCGTATGGATTGGCAAATACATTAAGTCAGACGGCTATTTTAAAACCAAAGATGAGAAATAAAAAATTGAAGAACTTAATTTACACAGGTCAGCTAACAGTTCCCGGTCCCGGCGTTCCTCCTTCCATTATTTCAGGAAAGATGGCAGCAAATCAATTATCTAACCATTTAAAAAATGTTCATGAAGCTAATATTTGATCAATTATCAAACAAAGT
>JBBSSE010000082.1:0-9319 GCA_038242375.1 Chitinophagales bacterium | reverse complement strand
GACTCGGATCGATCGGTGCCATTTAACAATGCCATTTTAGAAGAACCTGTTGATTCCCGTTTTTAAAATTATAAACTATTTTTCCCATGTCAATAGAAATTAATAAATCAGATATCGCCAGTCGTTTCATGCGTTATGTGCAGATAGATACACAAAGTAATCCGCAAAGCGGCAAGCATCCTTCCACAGAAAAACAAAAAGATCTGAGTCGGATTTTAGTGGAGGAATTAAGATCTATTGGTATTACTGACGCAGAAATGGATCCTTACGGTTATGTATATGCGACCATTTCTTCTAATACAGAAAAGTCTGTGCCGGTGATTTGTTTTTGCAGCCATGTAGATACAGCACCTGATGCAAGCGGTACAAATGTGAAACCCATTCTTCATAAAAATTACAATGGTGAATCGATCATTTTACCCGACGATCCAACACAGATTATTTCTCCTGTAACGCATCCTTATTTGAACAAACAAATGGGCGCTGATATTATTACGGCAAGTGGAAACACTTTGTTGGGAGCAGATGATAAAAGCGGTGTTGCTGCTATCATGCAGGCAGCAGAATATTTAATGGAAAATCCTGCCCTGAAGCATGGTGAAATAAAAATTCTTTTCACACCGGACGAAGAGATAGGAGAAGGTACTGCCATGATTGATATGAAAAGATTAGGAGCAGAATTCGGTTACACCCTTGATGGCGGAATGGCTGGAAGCCTGGAGGATGAAACGTTTAGTGCTGATGGTGCTAAAATTATTATTCATGGAGTTATTGCCCATCCGGGGTACGCAAAAAATAAATTAGTGAATGCACTGAAACTTGGCGGAGAAATTCTGCATGCTTTACCTACAAATGAATGGGCACCCGAAGCAACGGAAAAGAAAGAAGGATTTGTGCACCCAATCCGTTTTGAAGGCATTGCTGAAAGGGCAGTTTTAGAATTTATTATTCGTGATTTTGATAATGAAAAATTGAGAGAGCATGGAGAGCGGCTAAGGAAAATAGCCGAAGATGTTGTCTCCCATTATTTAGGGGCTTCCATGGAGTTTTCTATTCATGAGCAATACAGGAATATGAAAAATATATTGGTAGATTTTCCGAACGTGGCTGCCTATGCCGCTGAAGCGATCAATCGTGCAGGACTTGATGTAATCACAGAAAGTGTTCGTGGTGGTACCGATGGAAGCAGGTTGAGTTTTATGGGATTGCCTTGTCCAAATCTTTTTACAGGTATGCAGGCAATTCATTCCAAACAGGAGTGGATCAGTGTGGATGATATGGCAAAAGCCGCGGAAACGATTGTGCACCTCAGTATGATTTGGGAAGAGAAAGGAGAATGATCAATCAAGAATGGGAGGCTTCTAATGCAGCCAATCAAATCACTAAATAATTTAGTTGTTATTTTTCAATAAAGTAATTAGAATAAATTATTGCCGTATCCTCCATTCGACCGGTGGGAAACTTGGTGGTGCAGACACCCGCCAAGTAGAGTGACCCGGTTTGTATCCTCATTAACCGGCGACTAATTTGAAAAGCACCAAGCCAGTAAAAGTGATCACGGCAATCAATATTTGATTTCAAATCGGTCGTATAATTTATTAAATTTGTACGACTAAATCAGTTTTATGACACAGAAGGTGACCTTGCTTTTGAAAAGCAAAAATGTAAAATTTGCAAAAGAAACTGCGAAGAAAAAAGATAAAAGTATGTCTAAAATGATAGATGATTATTTGGATCTTTTACAAAAGATTGAGAAAAGATTGTCGGAAGAGGAATTAGATCCTTTCTTAAAAGAATTTGCCGGGATAGTTAATTCTGGTAAAAATGAAGATATAAGGTCAATTTATAACCTTGATGAATGAAAAATAAAATATTTTTTGATGCAAACGTGTTGATAGACTTAATTAATTCAGACAATGAGGGTTATGAATCTGCTCTATTTATGTTTAACCGGCTTAAAAAAAGTAATTATATATTTTATTGTTCTCCAACATCCTTTGCGATAGCCTATTTTTTTCTTAATAAACAGATTAAGCGAAAGGATAGATTAAATAAGATAACTAAAGGTTTTTTTTCTGCGTTTATATTCACAAGAGAGGATTTGAATGTAATGGAAAAAGTTTTACAATCTGATTTTGAAGATTTGGAGGATGCTTTACAATATTATTCTGCTATGGTTGAAGGCGTGAATATTATTATAACCAAAAACTTTTTCGATTTTAAAAATTCATCTATTCCAGTTTATCATCCGTTACAATACATTAATGAGTTCTTAGTGTAAACTATCCTCGACGATGTATGTGATCTTTAATATGGAATATCCTTTTGTTTACTTAAAAATAGTTCATATTTTTTTCAAATTTTACGTTAAAGTTAGGTATGGAGAATTTTGCTCCCTACATTTATCAAATTAGCTTTTATATTTGTCACCAAACCTAATTCAATGAACCTATTTTTTCTGCAGACAGATTCAACCGCAATTACCCAGGCAGCCGCCCCAAAAGTTCAAAATTTATGGGACGTTTTAGTCAGCGGCGGAATTTTAATGATCCCTCTCGGAGTGCTTTTTATCGGAGCTCTTTATTTCTTTTTTGAAAGATTAATCGCGATCAATAAAGCCGGAAGGCTTGATGATAATTTTATGCGTATTGTGCGTGATCACATTGTCAGCGGAAATGTAAGTGCAGCCAGAAGTTTTTCAAAAAATAATGATAACCCGGTGGCGAGGATTATTGATAAAGGCATTCAGCGTGTTGGTAAACCTATAGATGCTATTGAAAAAAGTATGGATAATGTAGGTGTACTTGAATTATATAAATTGGAGAAGAATTTATCCATCATTTCTATTGTGGCGCGAATTGCACCTCTCTTTGGATTTTTGGGTACCATTATCGGAATGTTAGCTCTTTTTAAAGGGATTGCTGCAAGTACAGAATACACGCCAAATACAATTGCTGATGGTATTTATATAAAAATGATCACCTCTGCAACGGGGTTAATTATTGGTATTTTAGCGTATATTGGTCACAGTTATCTCGCTGCACAAATTAACCGCATCGAAAATAAAATGGAAATTGCCAGCGCAGAATTTGCTGACATATTACAGGAACCTACTCGATAGAATTGTTAAATGGTAAAATTGTTAAATGGTTGAAAAACCTGGGACCTGATACCTGATACCTGATACCTGATACCTAAAACCTGATACCTAATAAAAATGAGCATAAGAAGAAGATTTAAAAGCGATGATACGGAACTGGACACAGGGCCATTGAATGATATTCTGTTTATCCTGATGTTTTTCTTTTTAATTATATCCACAATGGCCAATCCAAATGTGATCAAAGTAAATAATCCGCGTGCATCCAGCGATGCGAAAGCAAAGCAAAGTGTGATCGTGAGCATTGACAAGGATAAAGGGATATTTATCGGTCAGCAACGTGTTCCGTTTGATTCCCTCGAACCGATGTTGCGAAGTCACCTTCCTTTAACTGATAGCCTTACAAAACCGGCTGTCGTTATCAATGCAGATTCATTGGTGAATTGGGGAGATATTGTGCGCATTATGCAGGTGGCTAAAAAATTAGGAGCCACTACATCTGCTTCTGTAAGTAAGTAATAAATAAATATTTCTGTTGAATGATCCCGGCCAAGTGGTGCCGGTTTATTTGGAATGATTTTTTTTACCTGAAGCTAATTTATTAACTACTATTCAGGAGAACAAAGGTTTGAGCTAAAATAAATTAAAGGGTTCTTTTACAGGTGAGCACAAACCATTCGCTCTTTTCCATAAATGTCCTTTTTTATTGTAGCGACAAATTCGTTTTTTTCAAAAATGGTTTTTACATCTCCTGCAAAATCCTCATGGACTTCTACAAAAACGTTCCCTCCGATAGATAAATGCATTTTTGCAAACTGCGCAATTTTAATATAAAATATAAAAGGATTACCATCTTCTACAAATAAGGCTATGGATGGCTCAAAATCTGTCACGTTTTTGTCTAACATCACCTTTTCGTTGATGGGAATATAAGGTGGATTACTGACTATTATATCAAAATTTGATAGCGTTTCCCATTCTTGTTCATCTAAAAAATTAACCTCCAAAAACTGAACATCAGCCTGGTTGTCTATCGCATTTCTTTTTGCTACTTTCAGCGCGTTTTCACTTACATCAAGGGCGCTAATTGTGCATCCGGGCATTTCTTTTTTCAATGATACAGGGATACATCCACTCCCGGTTCCGATATCCAGGATGGAACAAGAACCTGAATTTTCTTTCTGTTTAATTTCCCGGATGATCCATTCAACGAGTTCCTCTGTTTCGGGCCGGGGAATAAGGACGTGATTGTTGACAAAGAATTTTCTTTTATAAAACCATGCTTCGCCCAAAACATATTGAACAGGTGTATGGTTTTCTAATTTTTCTAAATAATCTTTTAGCAAAAGAACCTGTTCAGATGAAAGATTTTCCTTCTCCGGATTTTGCCTGCCTGCTCTTAAGCCACGTCTTTCAAACTTTTTTTTACCGGTTAAATGTTCAAATACCCAATCGGTTATATTCTCTGCTTCTGATGGCGAATAAATCTTTGTTAACGCTGCGCGAAAATCAGTATATTCCTGTAATGTTGTCATTTGCACAAACTTAATTATTTTGCGGAGTAATAATAAAATTAAAGATTTGATAGAAGAGCATTTTATGAGAAGGTGCCTGCAAGTTGCGGGATTAGGAATAGGCTATACAGCTCCGAATCCTATGGTGGGCGCAGTTTTGGTTTATAATGACCGGATTATAGGTGAGGGGTATCATGAGCATTATGGGCAGGGCCATGCCGAGGTAAATTGTTTGGAAAGTGTAAATGAAGGAAATAAAGAATTCATCTCCCAAAGCACTATGTATGTTTCTTTGGAACCTTGTTCTCATTTTGGTAAAACGCCGCCATGTGCTGATTTACTCATTCAGGTGAAGGTTAAGAAAGTTGTCGTTGGATGTGTCGATGTAAATGAGGAAGTGGCAGGAAAGGGCATTAAACGGATGCAGAATGCGGGTATTGAAGTTCAGTCAGGGGTTCTTGAGTCGGAATGCCGCGAATTGAATAAACGGTTTTTTACATTTCATGAAAATAAACGCCCGTTTATTATTTTGAAATGGGCGCAAAGCCTGGATGGTTTTATTGGATCAGGAACAGAAGAACGAATCTTTTTAAGCAATCAATATACGAACAGGCTGGTGCATAAATGGCGAAGTGAAGAGGCTTCAATTCTTGTTGGAACAAATACTGCCCTGCAGGATGATCCACTTCTTACCACCCGTTTATGGCCCGGAAAAAATCCGAAAAGAATTTTGATGGATCGGAATTTAATTATTCCCGAGACACATCAACTATTTAGCGATAAGGCGTACACGATTATTTTTAATGTTCAAAAGAGTGAAGAGCGCAATAACCTTATTTATATAAAAACGGAACAACCCAATTCTCTTAAATCGATTCTACATTCCCTGTGGGAAATGAAGGTACAAAGTGTGCTGGTAGAAGGAGGTGCTAAAACGCTTCAATCCTTTATTGATGTGGGTTTATGGGATGAAGCACGTGTGATCGTCAATAAGGAGTTATTAATAGGAAAAGGTGTGAAAGCGCCTTTATTAACCGGGTCCATTTTGCAAAAGCAGCAAAATTATTTCAATGATTTAATCTGTTATTACCGCAGGACTTAACCCGTCAGCATTCTTGAATGTTTCCTATTTTTGCCGCATGAATATTTTTTGCATCGAACAAAATTACTTTACAAATAAAAGGGACAAAGAACAATATACTTTCTCTGATCCGGCTATTTTTATCAAACCAGCCTCCGCATTATTGTCCGGCACGGAATTTAAATTCCCTCGCTTTGAGGATAACCGCTTGTATGCACAAAGTGAATTGGTTTTGAGGATTTCTAAAACAGGAAAAAGTATTTCTGAATCGGGAGCGATCAATTATTATGATGCTGTGACAACAGGAATAAATTTTATCCAAATGGATATTGATGATGCACTAAACGGAATTGTTGTTCCCTGGGAAAAGGTGCATGCCTGGACGGGATCTTCTGTAATAGGAGAGTGGTTTCCGGCTTCTTCCATGGATAATATCCGGGAGGTTAATTTCTGTTTGTATAATAACCGTGAAATGGTGCAACTGGGCAATTCAGAATTAATGATCCACGATTTTCATTCCCTGATCTCCATCATTTCAAAAAGCTACGAATTGCAGGAAGGTGATCTCATTTTCACCGGAACGCCGATTGGAATCGGAGAAGTTTTCCAGGGCGATAACCTGGAGGCTTTTTTTGAAGATGATACAGCGGTGGAGTTGAAGGTGAATGGGGGTTAAATTGCTAAATGGTTGAATGGTTAAGTGGTTGAATGGTTAAATGTTGAATGATTAAATGGCTTATTGCTAATGATTGAATTGCTCATAGCTGACAGCTCGAAGCTGTGAGCTATGAGCCTCAACCTACAACCTAATACCTACAACCTACCGCCTACTCCCTACTGTACCCTTTCCAACGTCTCACTCACCTCTTCCGAAGGTCGCAGCGCGTTTTTCATGGAAATACCCCTGATCGCGTTATCTGCAAATTCCATAAATGCATTCCGGGAAATTTCATCATCACCAATCATGACAGGAACGCCAATATCTCCACCTTCGCGGATGGTTTGGATCAACGGAATTTCTCCTAAAAATGGAATATCAAATTCTTCCGCTAATTTTTTCCCGCCTTCCTTTCCGAAAATATAATATTTATTGTCTGGTAATTCTGCCGGAGTGAAGTAACTCATGTTTTCTACAAGTCCGATTACAGGCACTTTTAATCCCGGTTGATTAAACATGGCGATTCCTTTTTTAGCATCAGCAAGTGCGACTAATTGCGGAGTTGTTACAACGATAACGCCTGTCACAGGCACGGTTTGTACAATGGTTAAATGAATATCGCCGGTTCCGGGAGGCATATCAATGATGAGGTAATCCAGGTCGCCCCAATCTACATCCGTAACAAATTGTTTGATAGCACTGCTCACCATCGGTCCACGCCAAACCACAGCCTGTTTTTCATCTACCAGTAATCCGATACTCATTAATTTCATACCATACCTTTCTATTGGAATAATCATTCCCTTGCCATTTACATCACGCATTTGAGGTCTTTCGCCACGCACGCCAAACATTATATGTACACTTGGTCCATATATATCCGCATCCATCAATCCTACTTTTGCGCCGCTTTCGGCCAGCGCCAGCGCAAGGTTAGAAGCGATCGTGCTTTTGCCTACGCCACCTTTTCCGCTTACTACTGCAATAATATTTTTAACTCCTTTTAATACATCGTTTTTATCTGTGCGTAAAGAGGTTGTTTTGCTGGACCAGTTTACAGTTACAACTGCATCCGGATTAATTAAATGGATTGCTTTTTCGCAATCATTTCTCATTTTATCTTTAAGCGGACAAGCGGGGGTAGTCAATATGATGGTAAAAGTGATATTATTTCCATTGATTTTAATATCCGTTACCATATTCAGAGAAACAAGGTCATTTTTTAAATCTGGTTCCTCTACTGTGCTTAGAGCTTTAAGTAATTCTTTCTCGTTCATCGTTCAATTTTTTGTTAAAAAGATTTTGGTAAATGCAAATTTAGCCCTTAACACCTTACTTTGTTTGTAAAATGAGGAATGTTATCTTTAATACAACATCTTTAGCATCGGAATTCTTAAAATAATACAGACCTTAGCAGTTAGATATGAAAAAAACTATACTTTCTTTTCTCGTTTTGATGTTGGCCTATCCAATAGTAACCAAGGCTCAATTTGAAAATTATAAAGATTCTGTTATTCAATTGTATGGGGTGGTCATGACTGCTGATAGTCTTGTGGCGTTACCTTCCGTAAGTATCGTTGTTAAGGGAAGAAACCAGGGGACCATCACGAATGATCAGGGTGTCTTTTCCATAGTTGTTTTGAAAGGAGATAATCTTGAATTTACAAGTGTGGGGTACAAACCAAAACTGGTGTACATTCCGAAAGATCTTGATGGAAATCAACAAAGCATGATTCAGTTAATGGTCGAAGATACGGTGTATCTCCCGGCAACTATTATCAAAAAATATCCCACTCGTGCAGAATTTGAACGCGATTTTGTCAATCTCCAGATTCCGGATGATGACGTTGAAATTGCCAGGAGAAATGTATCTGAAGAAAACAGGCGCGCATTAATGTCTGTTTATCCGAGCGATGGTCGTGAAGCAAGTAATTATTACCTGAAACAAAATGCGCGGAAATCGTATTCTGCCGGACAATTACCTCCGCAAAATATATTCAATCCAATGGCCTGGGCCGAATTTATTAAATCCTGGAAAAGAGGGGATTATAAGAAGAAGTAGCTGTTAGTTTTTAGTTTGAAGTTCGTAGTTCGTAGTTCGGAGTTCATAGTTCGAAGTTCGGAGTTCGGAGTTCATAGTTCAGAGTTCAGAGTTCAGAGTTCAGAGTTCAGAGTTCGAAGTTCAGAGTTTAATAATAAATTTAATTTAGAAATAAAAATCAAAGCTCAAGGCTCAAGGCTCAAAGCTCATGGCTCATGATTGATAGCTCATAGCTTCTTTTCACAATGATAAAAAAAATAACAGTAATCGGAGCCGGAACCATGGGAAATGGAATTGCCCATGTGTTTGCTCAAAGCGGATTCAGAGTAAATCTTGTAGATGTATCTCAGGAACAATTGGAGAAAGCTCTTGCAACGATTACTAAAAATCTTGACCGCCAGGTGGCGAAAGGAACTATTTCGGAGGAAGTGAAAAGTTCTTCCTTGTGTAATATCACCACATTTAATTCTATAAAAGAAGGAGTAGCCGAAAGCAATTTGATTGTGGAAGCCGCTACAGAAAATATAGACCTTAAACTAAAAATATTTCGTGAAATAGATGAGTTCGCGCCTGCTGAATGCATCCTTGCCTCCAATACATCTTCCATATCAATTACAAAAATAGCTTCAGTTACCAAAAGGCCTGAATGGGTAGTCGGGATGCACTTTATGAACCCGGTGCCGGTCATGAAATTGGTCGAGATTATCAATGGTTACATGACGGATAAAAAAGTAAGTCAAACGATCATTGAACTGTCAAAAAAGTTGGGTAAAATACCTTGTGAGGTTAATGATTATCCCGGATTTATTGCAAACCGAATCTTAATGCCCATGATCAATGAGGCTATTTATAGCCTGTATGAAGGAGTAGCCGGGGTAGAAGAAATAGATACCATAATGAAGCTGGGCATGGCGCATCCAATGGG
>JBBSSE010000081.1:0-9401 GCA_038242375.1 Chitinophagales bacterium | reverse complement strand
CGGCGATGGTTACAAAAAATATTAAACTTACAAGTGCTGTAACTGTTTTAAGTTCAGATGATCCTGTGCGGGTTTTCCAGGATTTTGCTACTGTGGATTTATTATCCGGTGGCCGGGCGGAAATTATGGCAGGCCGCGGATCATTTACAGAGTCCTTTCCATTATTTGGTTACAATTTGGACGATTATGATGAATTGTTCACAGAGAAACTGGATTTGTTATTGGAACTGAATAAAAATGAACTAATTAATTGGAAAGGCCGTCTTCGTCCATCTATAAATAACCGCGGTGTTTATCCCAGGCCATATCAACCTAAAATTCCTATTTGGCTTGCAGCCGGTGGAACCCCTGCTTCTGCAGTGAGGGCGGCAAAATTAGACTTACCCCTCATGCTGGCAATTATTGGTGGTATGCCTCAGCACTTTGTTCCTTTTATAGATTTATATAAAGAGACTGCCCGAAAAGGCAGGAAAAATATGGCTGAACTTCAAGTGGGAATAAATAACCACATGTTTATAGGAGATAGTTCACAAAAAGCCGCAGATGATTTCTATCCTTATTATGCAGCTATGATGAATAGGGTGGGTTCCTCAAGAGGGTGGCCACCGCTATCCAGGGCTCATTTTGAGCAGTCAAGATCTCCGAAAGGCGCTTTAATGGTTGGTGGTGTTCAAGAGGTTATTGATAAAATACTATATGAGCATGAATTATTTGGATTTACACGATTTCTGGCCCAGGCAAGTATTGGTAATGTTCCCTATAAAATGGTCATGAGGTCTATTGAATTATTCGGCACAGAAGTAGCTCCTGAAATTAAAAAATATGCAGTGCAATAGGGATTAAAAGTTATAAATAACCAAAAAGAATTGAAATTTTAAAAATAAGTTCTTTTATAAGAATTTGATTCCTTACTTTTAAAAAATATCATAAAGTATATCCATAATTAAATATATAAAAAACAAAGATAATAATGGTAAGTAGAAAAGAGGAAATTCCAGTTATACCCCCGAAGGATATAATTATAGGCAATCCGGATGCGCCAATAACCCTGATCCAATTTGTAGATTATGAAAGTGAGAAATGCGAACAGGCACACGAAGTTGTAAAGACACTCATGAAAAATTTTGAGGGAAAAATCAATTTCAATTTCAGGCATTTTCCGATGGTAGCAATTCACCAACGTGCCCATAAAGCTGCTGAAGCAGCTATTGCTGCTGGCCAGGAAGGCAAGTTCTTAGAAATGCATGAAATGCTTTTGGCAAACAGAAGGCATCTCGGAACGATTACTTTAAAATCGTATGCAAAAGAGGTTGGATGTACGAATAAAGCACTTTTAAATGATCTGATCAACAGCAAATATGGCTGGTATGTTCAGGATGATTTAAAATTTGGGCTTGATTTGGGCGTGACCGAAGCACCTGATTTTGTAATAAATGGAGAAAAGTTGGAAGGGAATATTACCGTAAGAAACTTGAATCTTTTTATTAATAATGCATTGAAAAAGAGAAAATTGAAAAAAGTAGCCTAAATCGGGCAAAATTATACGTTAAGAGATCCTTAAACTTAAACTGGTATTTATCACATTTTCTTCAGAAAATATTTGATAAATACCAGTTTTGTTTTTACTCTTTTATGTCAGCTAAACCAGGAAAATAAATCCTGGCTTTACACTAAAAATCCAAAAGCATCATCATGCTTTTTTAATTCTGTATAGTTTATTTTAAACTTATCCATGTTTCTGATAAGTTCGAGGTAATCTTTCCGGTTGGTCAGTTCAATGCCGATGAGAGCAGGACCGGCTTCTTTATTATTTTTCTTAATGTACTCAAACCGTGTTACATCATCATGAGGTCCCAGAACACTATTTACAAATTCCTTTAATGCACCTGGGCGCTGCGAAAAGCGGACAAGGAAATAATGTTTCAATCCTTCAAACTGGAGAGATCTTTCTTTGATCTCCTGCATTCTATCTATATCATTATTACCACCGCTGATAATGCAGACAACTTTTTTACCTTTAATTTCTGCGGCATAATCATCCAAAGCGGCAATTGAAAGTGCTCCCGCAGGTTCTGCCACAATCGCGTCTTCATTGTATAATTTAATGATGGTGCTGCAAACTTTCCCTTCCGAAACAAGATGCATCTGATCGAGATATTCCCTGCACATGAGATAGGTTATATCTCCTGCTTTTTTTACGGCAGCTCCATCCACAAACGGATCGATTTCTGACAGAGTAATCGGCTGATCTGCTTTCCAGGCTCTGGACATGGAGGGTGCGCCGGCTGGTTCTACTCCAATTATGTGTGTAGATGGTGATATTGTTTTAAAATAAAATCCTACGCCTGAAGCAAGGCCACCACCACCTACCGGAACAAAAACATAATCAATATCCTGCTGATCTTCCAGGATCTCGAGAGCTACAGTGGCCTGTCCTTCAATAATTTTATAATCGTCAAATGGAGGAATAAATGTTTTGTTGTGCTCCAGGGTATATTCCTTGGCAGCAGTAGCGCATTCTTCAAAAGTGTCTCCGATTAATTTGATTTCGATAAAATTTTCACCAAACATTTTTGTTTGTTTCACCTTTTGACGTGGAGTAATCACCGGCATGAAAATGATTCCCTGGCAGTTAAGTTTTTTGCAGGAAAAAGCAAATCCCTGGGCGTGATTCCCCGCACTGGCACACACAACACCCCGTTCCAATTCCGAAGGCGTGAGATTACTCATTTTATTATAGGCACCACGTAATTTATACGAGCGAACCAACTGTTTATCTTCCCGTTTCAAGAAAATACTGCATTGGTATTTTTTAGATAAATTTTCATTATAAGCCAATGGCGTACGAATGACAATGTTTTTCAGATTTTCAGATGCAAGGACGATATCTTCAATCTTTATTGGATGGTGCGCATTCTTGATGAATGCGGGGGATTCTGTCATCGATAAATATATTTAATAAATATAAAATTAAGCAGAAGGGTTGGGAGGTATTAGGTGGTAGGTGGTAGGTTGAATGCTGCGCGTTGAATACTTTGTGTTGAATGGCTAAAGCCGTTGAATGCCTTCGGCATTTAATTTTTCAATTTTAAACACGAATTTTAGTCACGAATTTCACGAATTTTTCCAACTCCGAACTCCGAACTCCGAACTTCTAATTCCTAACTCCTAACTCCTAACTTAAATTCCCCCTGCTTAATATAAAATTCCTAGGCTTCCTTTTCATCTGCAACTAGCTGATTTTCCGGTCTTAAACTTCTTACCGTTCTTCCTGCCTGCCACATTTCACTATCGTGCAGTTCTTTTAATTCTGCATCAAGTTTTTCCCTGTAATCCGCTTTGCTGTTGCTTTGGATAGAAAGTTCTGCTTCTTTACCGGCAGCTACGCTGGCGTATAAATCAGTAAATACAGGCAAAGTAGCATCACGGAATTTCTTCCACCAATCCAACGCACCTCTCTGAGCAGTTGTAGAACAATTGGCATACATCCAATCCATTCCGTTTTCTGCTACTAATGGCATGAGGGATTGAGTGAGTTCTTCTACTGTTTCATTAAATGCTTCGGAAGGAGAGTGACCATTTTTTCGCAAGACTTCAAACTGTGCAGCAAAAATTCCTTGTATAGCACCCATTAGTGTTCCACGCTCACCTGTAAGATCGCTGTACACTTCTTTTTTGAAATTTGTTTCAAACAAATATCCCGAGCCGATCGCAATTCCTAGAGAAACAACTCTGTCAAATGCCTTACCGGTTGCATCCTGGAAAATTGCATAACTGCTGTTTAATCCTCTTCCTTCGAGAAACATTCTGCGAAGTGATGTACCTGAACCTTTCGGTGCTACTAAAAACACATCGACATCTTTTGGAGGTACAATGCCTGTCTGATCATTATAGGTAATTCCAAAACCATGGGAGAAATACAAGGCTTTTCCGGGAGTAAGATGTTCCTTAACGGTTGGCCACAAAGCTATTTGAGCCGCATCACTTAACAGGTAACAAATGATGGTTCCTCTTTTAAGTGCTTCTTCAATTTCAAATAATGTTTCGCCTTCCACAAAACCATCTTTTACTGCTTTGTCCCAGCTTTTTGAATTTTTACGTTGCCCTACAATAACATTAATTCCATTTTCTTTTTGGTTTAATGCCTGTCCGGGACCTTGCACACCGTAGCCAATTACAGCTACTACTTCATCTTTCAATACTTCCTGTGCTTTAGACAGTGGGAATTCATCCCGCGTTACGACATTCTCGAATGTTCCTGCAAAATTTAATGTTGCCATTTTTATTATTTAGTTTTATTTTTTTATTAAAGGTTTTTGCTCACTCATAGCTCATAGCTCAAGGCTCATAGCTCAAAGCTTTTTAAGCTTCATTCGCCGATAACTTTGTACTTTCTACTTCGATCAATTTATCAATTTGCTGTTGCACTTTAAACGCCATATCATGTGTGGTATTTAAAATAAAACTTGCAGCTCCTTTATAGATATTTTCCTGAAACTCAAACGCAGTCAGGCTTTTAATACGTACTCTTCTCCTGTTGCAAATATTAATCATGCGGTTTAAGATATTGAAACCGTTGTCTGCAAATACATCAAGGGTGAAATCTTTATTCATTTGTATCATGGTATTAAGAATTATTCAATTTAAAAATTTAGGATTTAGGACTTTCTAAAATGATTTCGCTGACACTTGCCCCGGTAGGGATCATTGGAAATACATTGTCTTCTTTTTCTACTTTTACTTCCAGGAAATAAGGGCCATCATGCGCTATCATCTCCTCCAGAGCACTTGTAAGATCATCTCTTTCGATTACCTTTTTTGCTTTGATGCCATAGGCCTCGCTTATTTTAATGAAATCAGGATTCACCATTTCAGTAAATGAATACCTTCCCTGGAAAAACATCTGTTGCCATTGTCTCACCATTCCTAAAAACTCATTATTTAAAACAACAATCTTTACGGGAATTTTATATTGGAAAATGGTTCCTAATTCCTGCAAAGTCATTTGAAATCCACCATCTCCGATTATGGCAATGACATCTCTGCCGGGCATGCCTGTTTTAGCGCCCATAGCTGCAGGAAGGGCAAAGCCCATCGTACCTGCACCGCCGGAAGTTATATTGGAACGAGTGTTTTTAAAATGATAATACCTCGAAGCCACCATCTGGTGCTGGCCTACATCAGTTACAATGATTGATTCGCCATTGGTTACTTTATTCAACTGAAAAATTACTTCAGCCATTTTTATTTCATTGCTTTCATTCCGGCAATCTTTCAGAATGATCTTTTCATTTTCCTCATCTGCCAATACTTTAAAACTATCAATCCATTCGCTGTGGTCAGCCTTTTCTATTTGAGCCGTCAGGAGTGGAAGTACTTCTTTTGCATTGCCGTTTAATCCCACATCCACCTTGATGATCTTATTAATTTCCGCCTTATCTATATCTATGTGAATAATCTTTGCCTGCTTTGCATAGCGACTAACGTCACCGGTTACACGATCATCAAAACGCATACCCACAGCGATTAACAGATCGCATTCATTGGTTTTTATATTGGGTGCATAATTTCCGTGCATTCCTAAATAGCCAACCTGGAGAGGATGTTCTGTAGGCATACACGATAATCCAAGAAGTGTAAGTGCTACAGGAATATTTCCTTTTTCTGCAAACTCAATCAACTCTTTTGAAGCACCACTTAATGTTACCCCTTGTCCGGCAAGAATGAATGGTTTTTTAGCAGCATTGATCAATAAAGCAGCATCTTCAATTTTTGTGAGATCTACTTTTGGCACCGGATGGTACGTCCGGATTTCTGTGGCTTTTTCATAATCAAAAACCGTTTGTGCAAACTGGGCATCTTTCGTAATATCTACAACTACAGGACCTGGTCTGCCGCTTTGGGCTATGTAAAATGCTTTAGCAAGCGTTTTACAAATATCTTCCGCACGGGTAATCTGTACATTCCATTTTGTAACCGGAACGGTAATATTCATTACATCAATTTCCTGGAAAGCATCTGTACCCAAAAGGTGAGATGCCACCTGGCCTGTGATGCAAACAAGTGGTGTACTGTCAATCATCGCATCAGCAATTCCTGTCACGAGATTGGTAGCTCCGGGACCGGATGTTGCAAACACAACTCCCACTTTTCCTGTTGCACGGGCATATCCCTGGGCAGCGTGCACAGCTCCCTGCTCATGCCGAACGAGGTAATGATTTATTTTGTCTGCATAATTATATAATGCATCATAGATTGGCATGATCGCACCTCCCGGATAACCAAAAATTGAATCTACATTTTCAGCCAGCAAAGAGAGGATCAAAGCATCTGAACCCGAAACCGGTTGTTTTATGGTTTTTTCAGACGTTTCTTTGGTTTGTTGATTTGTTGCTACCATAATATTTATCGTTTGTATTTAAATTATTCTTATTAAAATTCATCTGTAACGCATCCTTGTGCAGCATTACTAACCGTTTTGGCGTATTTGAGCAGAACACCTTTTGTCGCTTTTAATTCCGGTTGTTTCCAGTTTTCTCTGCGACGGGAAATTTCATCGTCTCCCACATGGAGAATCAACTTATTGACGACGGCATCTATTTCAATAATATCATTATCTTCTACCAAACCAATCAATCCTCCTTCCCAGGATTCAGGTGTGATGTGGCCTACGACAAATCCATGTGTTCCGCCACTAAACCGGCCATCAGTAATTAATGCCACACTTTTTCCTAATCCCGCACCAATTAAAGCTGAGGTAGGTTTGAGCATTTCAGGCATTCCCGGTGCACCTTTGGGGCCCACATTTTTTATGACGACTACATCACCTTCTTTTATTTTATGGCTGTTAATTCCTTTGATCAAGTCATGTTCCCCATCAAAAACTCTTGCGGGACCGGTAAATTTTTCGCCCTCCTGGCCACTGATCTTTGCCACACTTCCTCCTTCTGCAAGATTGCCGTAAAGGATTTGAAGATGTCCTGTTTTTTTGAGCGGGTGGGTGAGAGGAAGAATGATTTTTTGTTCATCAAAATTTAAATCCGGCGCATTTTCCAAATTTTCAGCAACAGTAAAACCTGTAACTGTGAGGCAATCACCGTGTAATAAGCCTTCTTTCAAAAGGTATTTCATTACGGCAGGCATTCCTCCATATTGATGCAGATCCTGCATCAGGTATTTTCCGCTTGGTTTAAAGTCGGCCAATACCGGAATTTTATTACTAATGTTTTGAAAATCATCCTGGGTTAAAGGAACGTCCACACTTTTTGCCATGGCAATAAGATGGAGAACTGCATTGGTAGATCCGCCTAAAATCATTATGAGTGTGATGGCATTTTCAAAAGCCTTCCTTGTCATGATATCACGAGGTTTGATTTCTTTTTCAAGCAGGTTTAAAATAGCTTTTCCTACTTGGTCACATTCTTTCTTTTTATCATCACTTAAGGCGGGGTTGGAGGAAGAATAGGGGAGGCTCATTCCCAATGCTTCAATAGCTGCGGCCATTGTATTTGCCGTGTACATACCACCACATGCACCTGCTCCGGGACAGGCATTACGGATAATTCCTTTGAAATCTTCCGGGGAAAGATTTCCGGCAATTTTTTGACCTAAAGCTTCAAAAGCTGAAACGATATTTAAATCTTCCCCTTTATAATGACCCGGAGCAATCGTGCCGCCATAAACCATAATTGCCGGGCGATTCAGACGTCCCATGGCTATAATAGAACCGGGCATGTTTTTATCACAGCCGGGTAAGGCAATCAACGCGTCGTAATATTGCGCACCACAAACAGTTTCTATTGAATCTGCAATCACATCGCGGCTTACAAGTGAATAACGCATCCCATCGGTTCCGTTACTCATGCCATCACTTACGCCAATTGTATTAAAGATCAGACCAACCATATTACTTTTCCAAACACCTTTTTTTACCAATTGAGCCAGGTCATTCAGATGCATATTGCAGGTGTTACCATCGTAACCCATGCTCACAATTCCCACCTGTGCTTTATGCAGGTCTTCTTCCGTTAAACCGATTCCGTAAAACATCGCCTGTGCTGCAGGTTGAGTTTCATCAAGGGTAATTGTTTTACTGTATTTATTTAATTGGCTCATAATGATGTTGATCGTTCTTATATTTTGTTGCTAAATAGAGTTCTTTCTTTAAGCTTATTCAGTCTGTCTTTCTTTCTTTCTTTCTTTTTATTTTGAGGAAAGGGCAAAAAAAAACCGCCCTTTTTTGAGGCGGTTATACGTTGAATATTTTTAAATTAAACAGTAATTCCACCTCACCCGGTTACGGGAATAATAATGACAATAGCAATAATAATGACTATTGAAATTGTTTTTATGAAGTAAGAATTACTGTTCTGAGACATTGTCTTTTATTTCCAGCAAACTTACCACACCTTATTTTAAAACAAAGAACTATTTTTTAAATAATCGTTGTTTGCCCTAAAGCAATATTATTTAAATTGAAATTTTGTGGTACATCATTAATGATGAATTCACAAATTAATTCCCCGATGGATGAGGTGCAATAAGAATTCATCGCATCAATATCTTTCGTTACGAAACCATTGTTCAGCGTCCAGTTTACAGCCTGCCTGATCTTTTCTGCTTCTTCATGTAATTCAAAATGATCCATCATTAATGCCGCTGAAAGTATTGCTCCAACAGGATTTGCAATATCTAAACCTGCCGCCTGCGGATATGATCCATGGATGGGTTCAAAGAGTGCATTTGTATCTCCGACAGAAGAGGAGGGAAGCAATCCCAAAGACCCGGTCAACACGCTTGCCTCATCGCTTAAAATGTCTCCAAACAAGTTCTCTGTAAGGATTACATCAAATTGGGCAGGATTAAGAATGAGTTGCATTGCTGCATTATCCACAAACATATAATCTACTTTTACGCCCGGGTAACTTGTAGCTAATTCCTGCACAGTTTTTCTCCATAAACGCGAAGTTTCTAAAACATTTGCTTTATCTACCAAGGTCAATCTTCCGTTTCTTTTTTGCGCTGCTTCAAAGGCTAATTTCGCTACACGTTCAATTTCAGATTTATGATACTTGCACAAATCCGAAGCTTCATCACCAGCATCATTCAAGTGCTTTTCACCAAAATAAATTCCGCCTGTTAATTCGCGATACATAATAAAATCAACTCCTTTTAAACGGTTTTCTTTTAATGGCGATAAATGGAACAGACTTTTATACGTTGTTACCGGTCGAAGGTTTGCAAAAAGTTGTAACGACTTCCTTAATTTAAGTAAACCTTGTTCCGGCCTTACTTTAGCGGAAGGGTCATTGTCGAATTTAGGGTGTCCGATAGCACCTAAAAGAACGGCATCACTTTGCAAACAACTTTCAATTGTTTCATCCGGTAAAGGATTGCCGGTT
>JBBSSE010000080.1:0-9526 GCA_038242375.1 Chitinophagales bacterium | reverse complement strand
TGTTCAAAAATTCGTGTTTAAATTTTGTGTTTACAATTCTATCATTCATTTTAAAAATTCATAGGTATGTCTCCTTTCTCTGCTGAAATAATAGGTACCATGTTACTGATTCTTTTAGGAAATGGCGTTGTAGCTAACGTGGTTCTTAAAGGCACAAAAGGAAATAATGGTGGTTGGATCGTGATCACGACCGGTTGGGCTTTGGCTGTTTTTGTGGGTGTCGTGATTGCAGCTCCATTCAGTGGTGCGCATTTAAATCCGGCGGTGACAATCGGACTTGCCATTGCGGGAAAATTTAGCTGGACATTGGTGTTATCATATATAGTTGCGCAGATCATTGGCGCTATGCTCGGTTCGTTTTTAGTTTGGGTCGTTTACCGCGATCATTTCAATGCCACGGAGGATGGTGGTTTGCAACTGGCTGCATTCAGCACTTCACCAGCCATCAAGAATTTATTGTTCAATTTTCTTAGCGAGGTAGTCGGAACCTTTGTCTTAATATTTGTCATTTTTTATTTTACAGGTAGTGAAATTTCGGAACCAAAAACGCCCATCGGTATGGGTTCTTTGGGCGCTATCCCGGTGGCATTTTTAGTGTGGGCAATTGGTCTGTCTCTTGGTGGCACGACTGGATATGCTATTAATCCGGCACGTGATTTCGGTCCCCGGATTGTACATGCGTTACTCCCCTTAAAACATAAAGGCACGAGTGATTGGAAATATGCATGGGTTCCGATATTGGGGCCATTTATTGGAGCTGTCATAGCAGCTGTACTGTACATGATAATGAATGCTTAATTAGTTTGGAATTTATCCGATTTTTTTTACGATTTCTATATTTGTACTTTCAGGTGCATGTTTTACACCGGAATGATAGCCCAAATCCCACCAGCGTTTCATTTGTTCCGGAATGAAAATGAGCGAGTTTGCCGTAAGATCTTTTAATGGCCGATAAATATTGAGTTTTACTTTTTTATTTAAACCTTCCATTTGCCCGATAGTAAGATTGTTAGCACCAATTTGCGTCAGCATAAAATTAAAGATCCGTAAAATCAGATCAAAGGCATTATGTATGGAGGGGCTATTAGCTATGTTCCTGTCTGTTTTTAATAAAATGACATCAATTTCTGTAGCACCTTTTTGTATGGCCTGGTAAATAGGAACATAATCGCCCATACCTCCATCCGCGTAATCAAAGCCATTTTTATTCACCAAACTCATAAAGGGAACTAAGGACGTAGATGCCCAAATCCAGTCACAGTAGTCTTCATAGCCGAATTCACTTACAGATTTATATTCTATAGTGGTGGTGGTTAAGTTTGAAACTGTTACAATTACTTCACGGCCGGATCTTTGAATTGCCCTGTAATCATCTTCTGTGATGACCTTTTTGATAATCTTGTGTAGATTTTCACTTTCACCGAATGTTTTTTTACCTTTTAAAAACATTTTGAAAATTCCAAAATGATTGATCTTCGCGATGGGTATGCCATTTTTTTCTCTGATAATAAATGGGGAAGAGTTAAAAATATCGGAATTCGTTACAGAAGTAAAAATCTCTTTGAGTTTGTCTATTTCTCCGATTGAAAGTAAAGGAACTAATAAGCTTCCTGTTGAACTCCCGATTAATATATCGTAATTTCTTTTGCGTTCCCTGATGAGATACTCCGCCAAACCTCCTGCGTAAGCTCCTTTACTGCCTCCTCCTGAAATGACCAATGCACGCATAATAAATCGTTGAATAATAATTGATTATTTTACTATATTTTATAAACAGAGTGTTGAATACGAATTTAAGAAACTTATCACCCATGTTAATATTTTATTTATAACCGGTCTGTATAATTTTTACAATCAATTTTTCTTCCAATTTTATAGAAAGGATTAAATTATTTTATTCACCTCGGGAGATGATTTATTTTTATGAGAAACAGATAGCGTTGCGGGAAACTGGCTTATTAATTTAAGGATTCTTCTCTCATTCTATCTTTTTTTAAATACTTTCAATGAATATTTTTACATAAAAATAAATACGCTATGCCTCATTTTTCTTCAAAAAAGAGTTTCACTTTCCATCCTATATTGATGATAATCTTTCTTTTAATTCTTTCCGGAAATTCATTTGCCTGGCAAATGGATTCGATGGTTTACAAAAATGCAGAAAGATTTTTAATGAAAAGAACGGCGCCTTTGGTCAAAAATGTTTTACAAAAAAACTATTGGAAAGGTGATACATTGATTTATGTGCGTAACAACGGCATTGGTTTAGACACGGTGATGGTGAGCCCAAAATCCTTTCGCAGGACTGTCTTGAAACAGGAAGAAAAAACGACAGTGCGCAACAGTAATGCAAGCATTTCGCCCGATGGGAAAAAAGCGGTTTTTATAAGGGATTATAATCTTTGGATGCGTGAAATTCCCGGCGGAAAAGAAACGCAATTAACGGTTGACGGAATAAAGGATTTTGGATATGCCACAAACAATGCCGGCTGGACCATTTCTGATCAACCTGTTCTATTATGGTCGCCACAATCTGACCGCATAGCCACTTTTCAGCAGGACGGTCGTGGCGTGAAAGATATGTATTTGGTATCTACTAAAGTTGGTCATCCCGACTTAACGCAATGGAAATATCCAATGGTAGGGGATAGTTCGATATTTATGCTTCACCGGGTAATCATTAATCTAAAACCCACTCCTGAGGTGGTCCATTTTAAGATGGAACCTGATCCGCAGCGATCATCAATCACGGACCATGTTGCGGATAATAACGGAAGTCTTTTAGATGTGGAATGGAGTAAAGACGGCAAGGAGTTCGCATTTCTTTCCAGCTCCCGCGATCATAAAAATGCCCATTTGCAGATGGCGGATCCTGAAACCGGCGACATTCGTTCTGTACTCAAAGAAACTGTAAAAACATTCTTCGAATCAGGTTTTAGTGAGCCATCCTGGCGGGTTTTAAATGATTCGCGCGAAGTAATCTGGTTTTCGCAACGCGATAATTGGGGGCATTTATATTTATATGATCTGAACACCGGGAAGTTAAAAAATCAAATTACCAAAGGCGATTGGCGTGTGATGGATCTCCAAAAAGTGGATGAGAAAAAAAGAAAGATTTATTTCACCGGAGCCGGCAGGGAAAAAGGAGATCCTTATTATCAATACCTCTACAGCATTGATTTTGATGGAAAAAATCTGAAACTGCTTTCACCAGAGTTGGGCACACATATCCTGGATTTTTCTCCTTCAGGAAATTACTTTCTGGACACTTATTCCACACCGGTGATTCCGCCCGTTTCGGTATTACGTAATATGGATGGAAAAATAATGACCGTTTTGGAAAAAGCGGATATTTCTGAACTGGAAAAGTCAGGTTGGAAACCATCTATACAGTTTAGTGTAAAGGCGCGCGATGGAAAAACTGATTTGTATGGCTTGATGTATGAGCCAACCAACCTGGACAAATCAAAATCTTACCCGGTCGTAACGTATATTTATCCCGGTCCGCAAACCGGTAGCGTGGGCAGTAGGAAATTTGCCGCTTCCCGGGGGGATAAGCAAGCTATGGCTGAATTAGGTTTTATTGTAGTAGAGGTAGATGCATTAGGAACTCCCGGTCGCTCAAAATCTTTTCATGAATTTTATTATGGAGATATGGGCGATAATGGTTTGCCTGATCAGATAGCGATGGTTCGCCAATTGGCCCAAAGAAATCCCTGGATGGATACAACCCGTGTTGGTATCTGGGGGCATTCCGGCGGTGGTTTTGCATCCACAAGGGCCATGTTTGCGTACCCTGATTTTTATAAAGTGGCCGTGTCCGAAGCGGGCAATCATGATAACAGAAGTTATGAAGATGATTGGGGTGAAAAATGGCAGGGACTTTTGGTGACCAATCCGGATGGAACGACCAATTATGATAACCAGGCAAATGAATTATTAGCAAAAAATCTGAAAGGAAAACTATTGCTCGCGCATGGTACCATGGATAATAATGTACCGCCTGATAATACTTTGCTGGTTGTAAACGCCTTAATAGCGGCAAATAAAGATTTTGATCTGTTGATGCTTCCGAACCGGAAACATGGATTTGCCAACGAACCATATATGATGCGTAGGAGATGGGATTATTTCGTAAAATATTTGATGGGCATGGAGCCTCCACAAGGATATGAGATGGGTAAATAATACCAGTTGTTAGGATTGAATGAAGTTTAAACACGAATTTTAGGCACGAATTACACGAATTCTTCAAACTCCGGACAGGCCGCCCCGGTTCGTGTCACAAAACGGAAAAGGAGAATTAGTTTTTTGAAGTTTAAACACGAATTTTAGGCACGAATTACACGGATTCTTCAAACTCCGGACAGGCCGCCCCGGTTCGAGTCGCGAAACGGAATAGGAGAATTAGTTTTTTGAAGTTTAAACACGAATTTTAGGCACGAATTACACGAATTCTTCAAACTCCGGACAGGCCGCCCCTGTTCGTGTCTCACGAAACGGAATGAAGTTTAAACACGAATTTCAGGCACGAATTATACGAATTCTTCAAGCTCCCAACAGCAGCCCCGGTTCGTGTCTCATGAAACGGAATTGGAGAGTTATTATTTTCAAAACACAGACCCTGATTTGTCAGGAAGCTTCTAAATTATTCAGCATGAAAATGTTTCAACAGAAAATAGAATTACAGGAACGTCCACGTGGATTTCATTTAGTGACAGATGAAATTTTAAGTGCCATTCCGGAAATACAAGAGATCAGGATCGGTATGTTCCAGGCATTCATTCAGCATACCTCCGCTTCTCTTTGCATCAATGAAAATGCTGATCCCACGGTGCGACGGGATTTTGAGATGTGGTACAATAAAGCTGTTCCCGAAAATGATCCGGAATACCATCATAATTATGAAGGCCCGGATGATATGCCTGCACATTTAAAAGCATCTATGTTAGGCAGTTCCGTTTTAATTCCGATATCAAATGGTTCCCTTGCTCTTGGAACCTGGCAGGGAATCTACCTGGGCGAACACCGGGATCGGGGAGGAAGAAGAAGCGTCGTAATTACGATTTGGGCGGCATAGTTCAAAAAATAAAAATCAGTAGAGTATTCTTTGGTTTGATCTGTACGATTCACCTGTTTAATGAGGTCGGTATTCTAAATTTTATTAAGGTTCATACAATTTTAAATTATACTTCGCAAGGAGTAAAAAGTGAATGATTTTATACGGTCGGGGCGCTTTCTTTGGCAGCCTGCCCCGACCTTTCGGGGACCTGAACGATTATCCACTTACGGTTCAGACCGCTAAAAGCGTTCCGACCCTTCTTAAGAAAATTCATCAGTTTGTCTCTTGTGCAGTAGAAATAACAACTATTATTAGTCAATTGCAATCGTTTGCTTTAACATTTTTTTGTCAACTTAAACATTCCCCTTATTTTTATGTAAACGATTGCACTTTATGCAGAGGGTAACTATAAATGATATAGCCAGGGAATTA
This sequence comes from Chitinophagales bacterium, assembly GCA_038242375.1. GTDB lineage: Bacteria > Bacteroidota > Bacteroidia > Chitinophagales > Chitinophagaceae > Ginsengibacter. The sequence goes on along the minus strand of JBBSSE010000080.1, from coordinate 4,032 downwards.
AATGTAACAGCAGCGACTGTTTCGCGTTCGTTGAACGATCATCCTGCAATTAGCGAAGCTACAAAGACATTGGTTAGAGAGAAGGCTGTGCAAATGAATTACCGGCTAAACAAAATGGCGTCCTCTTTACGTTCAGGGAAATCGCATATCTGGGGCGTACTGATTCCCAGTGCTAAAATGAATTTTTTTGGGTCGGTCGTGCATGGAATAGAAAAGGTTGCTTCTGAAAATGGTTTCACTACTTTGTTGTACCAGTCCAATGAATTAATGGAGAATGAGGTGAAAGGTATGGACACATTTCTTCGTTCCGGGGTGGATGGTATTATTGCTTCTATTGCACTGGGAACCACGAATTATGATCATTTTCTTGAAATAAAGAATAAAGGAATTCCATTGATATTTTTTGATAGAAATAAGGAGGAGCTTGGCTTTCCGGCTGTGGTGATCGATGATTATAAAGGCGCTTTTGATGCGACGGAACATCTCATTAAACAGGGGTGTAATCGAATCGCGCATATAGGCGGACCGGAACATTCGGACATATTTAAAAACCGGATCCGTGGATACAAGGATGCATTACTAAAAAATAATTTACCCGTAGAAGAGGATTTAATTGTGACCGGAGACCTGACTGTAGAAGGTGGAAGAATGTCTATGGAGAAATTACTTAATTTGCAAAATCCTCCTGATGGCGTTTTTACGGCGGAAGATTTCACGGCCCTCGGAGCGATGCAAACTTTAAAAGAAAAGAAGATCCGGATTCCGGAGGAAATGGCCTTGATTGGTTTTGCAAATGAAGAATTCGGTAAGTATATTACGCCGTCTTTGTCAACCGTAGATCAGCAAACTGTCAGAATGGGAGAGGAAGCCGCCAGGCTTTTAATGAAATTATCAAAAAGGAATAATTTTTATAAAGAAGATCCGGAGAAAATAATCCTGGAACCAAAAATGATTTTCAGGGAATCATCCCTGAAAAAAAGCAAGGTCACCCGGGAATATTCTACTGAACGAATCTAAATTTAACCTACAATCATTTCAATACTTATTAAAAACTTAAAATGCTAAAGACAACCGACCTGCTGGTTTTCCTCGTTTACTTCATCATTGTTTCCTCTTATGGGATTTACATTTATCGAAAGAAAAAGAAAGCAACGGAAACCTCCACAGATTTCTTTTTGGCCGAGGGATCTCTTACCTGGTGGGCAATTGGTGCATCATTAATCGCTTCTAACATTTCCGCGGAACAATTTGTTGGTATGTCTGGTAGTGGTTTTAAACTGGGTCTTGCTATTTCTGCCTACGAATGGTTGGGTGCGGCTTCTTTAATTATTGTAGCGGTATTTTTTATGCCCATTTATTTAAAGAATAAAATATTTACCATGCCGCAATTTCTTAAAACGCGGTATAATGAATCAGTCGCCCTGATCATGGCCATTTTCTGGTTATTTCTATATATCATTGTAAATCTAACCTCTATTTTATTCCTTGGTGCCCTGGCTATTAATGGACTTACAGGTGGGGAGAATTTCCATATTTTAATGATTGGTCTTGCCTTCTTCGCCCTCATCATTACTCTTGGTGGTATGAAAGTGATCGGTTATACGGATGTGTTCCAGGTAGTTGTATTGATCATAGGTGGTTTGGTTACAACCTATATCGCACTGACCATGGTATCGGAAAAATTTGGATTCGGACAAAGTATTTTAGATGGTGCACACCAATTGGTCGTTCAGGCTCCTGAACATTTCCAAATGATCTTTAAAAAACCGACAACCAATTCTACGCCGCAGGAAATCTCCAACTATGTGGATCTGCCGGGTGTCCTTATGCTGATGGGTGGTATGTGGGTGGCCAACCTGAACTATTGGGGTTGTAACCAGTATATCACACAGCGGGCCCTGGGCGCAGATTTAAATACAGCCAGAAAGGGGATTTTGTTCGCGGCATTTTTAAAACTCATCATGCCCATAATTGTGGTTTTGCCGGGTATTGCAGCGTATGTTTTGTATAAAAATGGAGAATTGCAATCTGAAATGTTGTTGAATGGAGAACTAAATGCGGACAATGCATATTCAGCCATCCTGGGCTTTTTGCCCACTGGTTTAAGAGGACTTTCTCTTGCAGCTTTAACAGCGGCTATTGTTGCTTCGCTTGCAGGAAAGGCCAATAGTATTTCGACAATTTATACATTGGATATTTATAAAAAGTACATTAATAAGGATGCTCCGGATAAAAAACTGTTGCGCATGGGTAGAACGACAGTTATTGTAGCTTTATTAATCGCTATAATGGTTAACTGGAATGATCTTTTAGGAATTGGCGGGGCCGGTGGATTTATCTTTATCCAGAAATATACAGGCTATATTTCTCCTGCTATATTTGCTGTTTTCCTTCTTGGTTTCTTTTGGAAAAGAGCTACCTCAAAAGCAGCTATTGCAGGTATTATTTGTGGTGTGGTCATTATGATTGCATTTGACAAGTATCTCCCCGGCATCTTTGGCCCTGAAACCTGGCTTTATACAGCCTACCCTGTAGATGGAGGATTCTTCCAGATACCATTCATGGTAAGTATGGGATGGGCATTTTTCATCACTGTTTTCCTAATGGTGGTCATTAGTTTATTGGATGTAAAAGGAGGAAAAACAGTTAGGTCTCTTGAAGTGGATACTTCTATGTATAAAGTAACACCACAGGTATTAACAATGATCGTTCTTATTCTGGGAATATTATTAGCGCTGTATATTAAGTTCTGGTAAATATGCTGCGCGTTGAATGCCTTTGGCGTTGAATGCCTTTGGCGTTGAATGCTATGCGTTGAATGCCTTCGGCGTTGAATACAGTTTGAAATAAAATGCCCGTTTAGACCTTTTTTAAAAGGAACTAAACGGGCATTTTATTTTTATCATAAATGATTTTCAAATTATATGAGCTACAATTATTACAGCTCACGCTTCGTAGTAATGGCTATGGAAGTTTTTGATGAATTTTTTTTTAGTAAAATTGGCTTAATGATGAATGCGTTTTAATATATTTTTTATTTCTTTCCTTCGAAAATTATTAGATTATTTTGTGAATTACTATTATAAATGACGAGATTAAGTAATGTTATGAGTGTGAAAAATAAATATATAAATTATTGATAAAATAAATTATTGTTAATGAAATATTTTATTTATTCTTGAGGTGAAATCAAGATATCAAGCAGGCAAAAAATAAGTGGAAGAAGAGCTGGTTAGTTTTCAGACTTTCTATAATGTTGTGACGGTAAATGCTATTTTGATATTGGTAGTGAATTTAGATTTGTGCCCGTGCTTTTTGATTTCTGGTTGGAACTGAAAACTTAATTAATCCTGACCTTTAAAACTTAAAACGTATGAAAAAAGTATTTTTATTATCCATCATTGCCTTTGTTTTTATTTCCGGATGAAAAAAAGAGAAACTTTTAAAACAAATTGATGGAAACTGGACCATTACAAAAGTTACTTATAGTGGCGGAACGTTAAATAGCGATTCTGTTATAACCAACCCCGCAACCATTTTATTTTTTGAGAAGTGTTCAGTAAAAGACAGCAGGTCCGTGAGTAATTGTTTTGGCAAATTTGGAGCAGCAGGGAATGAAGTGAGATTTAATTATTCATTTCAGGAACAGGAAGATGGTGAAACCACGTTGGGATTTTATGCCGCACCTCCATCTTCAAACATTGAGAACTACAATGACATCATAAGAAATATTGCAGGAAACTACGAAATTCTGGAACTTAGTAATTCCAGATTAAGGATTAAAAGTACATGTTGCACAAATTGGCCTCTCGGTGCAGCCACTTATCGTACCCGGTATATTGAAGCGGTCAAATAAAACTCAATTCTAAAATTATAAATGCCCGTTTAGTCTTTTTTAAAAGTGCTCAACGGGCATTTTATATTTAATGATAGAATGTCTCTTAACCTTAAATGGTTTGCAATTATTCTTTAAACCGATCCCCCTTCCAATCGACCACCACATCATTGATCATCATTTTATTTTTATCATAC
>JBBSSE010000079.1:0-9558 GCA_038242375.1 Chitinophagales bacterium | reverse complement strand
TTTGTTGCGGAATCTTTTCAGCATCCAGCTGAACTTTGATGTTTATATTTGATTCTGTCATAATTGGGTGCAAATTTAATGCAATTACTTTCAGGGAACAAGAATAGAAATCATTGAATAAATAAGCGCTGAAGGATCATTGATATAATAACCACCTATCATAAAGATTATTTTAAAAAAAACTCTTTATGTAATTTACCCTCCAATCACCTCAATTTATTTTTTTATGAAAAGAATTCTCCCATTACTAACATTCCTGCTTTATTTTAGTATCGCTCTCCAGGCTCAGCGGCGGCCTGCCATGATCGCTCCTTCTCCACAGGCGCCAGCCAGGGAGGAGAAAGCTGTTATAAATCCGCTCATTCAACCGGAAACTTCCGTTGTTACAAAATCAACCGTTACTGTAAAAGGTCAACCAGTTCCTTATACGGCTACAGCCGGTACACTTCCGGTGCTAAATGAAGATGGAAAGGCAGTGGCCACATTATTTTACACATTTTTTGAAAGAAGTGATGTAAAAGACCGTACTACCCGGCCACTGGTTATTTCGTTTAACGGAGGTCCGGGATCCGCATCTGTATGGATGGAAATAGGCTATACCGGTCCAAGAATTTTAAACATTGATGATGAAGGATATCCATTACAACCTTATGGCTTGAAAGACAATCCATATTCCATCATAGATGTTGCAGATATTGTTTATGTTGATCCTGTAAATACAGGCTATAGCAGGAAAATTGATAAAGAAACTCCTGACAGTCGTTTTTTCGGTATTAATGCTGATATCAAATACCTGGCAGAATGGATTAACCTGTTTGTCACAAGAAATAACCGCTGGGCAAGCCCTAAATATTTAATCGGAGAAAGTTATGGAACTACCCGTGTTTCCGGCCTTGCAAATGAATTGCAAAGCAATCATTGGATGTATCTGAATGGGGTGGTTTTAGTAAGCCCTACTGATCTTGGAATTGCCCGCAGCGGGCCTGTTGCGGATGCGTTAATGCTACCTTATTATGCCGCTACCGCCTGGTATCACAAAATGCTTCCGGCAGATCTGCAAAAGAAAGCCCTGACGGACATGCTTCCTGAAGTAGAAAATTTTACGATCAATGAATTAATTCCTGCCCTGTCAAAAGGATATATGTTGAGCGATGCAGATAAAAAACAAATCGCTGCAAAAATTGCCCGCTATTCCGGTATATCGGAAAAAAATGTATTGCAGCAAAACCTGGTGATTCCGGTTAACTTCTTTTGGAAAGATCTTTTGCGTGATAAGGGTTTTACTGTTGGAAGACTGGATTCCCGCTACCGCGGAATTGATAAACAGGATGCAGGAGAAAGACCGGATTATAACGCTGAGCTTACTTCCTGGTTGCATTCATTTACACCGGCAATCAACATTTATTTAAGAGAGGAACTAAATTTTAAAACAGATTTGAAATACAACATGTTTGGCCGTGTTTATCCATGGGATAATACAAATAACAAAACAGGCGAAAATTTAAGGCAGGCAATGGCTCAAAATCCATATTTACATTTATTGGTTCAATCCGGCTATTATGATGGTGCCTGTGATTATTTTAATGCAAAGTATAATATGTGGCAAATGGATCCGGGAGGCAAACTGAAGGACAGAATGCAGTGGACTGGTTTTGAAAGCGGACACATGATGTATTTGCGCCGACCGGATTTACAAGAATCCAACGAACAGCTGAGAGAATTCATTAAAAGATCAACGCCGAAAAGGGATGAGCCTGCAAAATTTTAGTGCCTTCTTTTTCACAAAAACAAGAAAGCCTGAAAAACAAAAGGGTGTGCATACACTCTATCTATAATGCTGAGGTTATAGAGGCTGACTCAAGAATTTGTTTTGAGACAGCCTCTTTTATATATTGATGGCTCGAGGCCTGTTGTCGGGCATTTATAAAACGATTGAAGTACTACCCAACTTGGGACTATAATCCTTTCACCTAATTCCTTTTGCTAATGACCAACTTTTGCGTTTCAATAAATAACCCATCACTAATCTCAATGAAATAGCTGCCCTGTTGAAGCATAGAAATATCCAGCACAATATCCTTGATATCTATCTTGAAGGATTGTTGCATTTTCAATATGCCGTTGATACTAAAGATCTTCACACTCTTAATAGTTATATCTCTTTTGGGTGCGGCCTGATCTTCTGTTTTAAATAGAGAGGAATATAATCCAGAATTTTTAGATGCTCTGATATGAAGCTGATTTGTTGCAGGGTTAGGGAAAAGTTCATAAGTTCGATTAATGATACCTCCGCCGCCACAATCTGCAGCTTTAAATTTAATTACTTTAGTAGTGGTACCACATGTATTGGTTATGCGTATTCAAATGTCTGGTATTGTCCTGAGTCCCAAAAAAACATTTCTATATCATTACCATTCTGCACCCAGGAGAGGGAAGAAGGAGATGCTGCTACCCGGTTCCAGGTAACAGAGCCTGGACCGTTAACCTTTAAAACTGTCCGGATGGTTGATTGAATACAAACAGAAACAGTTCCCTGTTGTCGAATAGGGTGTGTTTCATGATTATAGTTTAAAGAAAGGGATTCTACTGTGGGGACGCCCACAGAGATTGTTTTTGAATATGAAATTTCCCCGCTACATCCATTTAAAACAGTAGCGGTTAAGATAATTATTCCTTCTTTTTTTCTGTTAAGTGTGGTTTGGAGATTAGAGGGTGAATTGATTTCAACGATTCCCACTGGCAAGGCAGTCCAAATAATTTCTGCATTTGACGGAAGGCCGCTTATGGTGTATGAATTAGAAACAGGATCACAGAAATATTCAGCTCCTGATAATAAAACTGGTGCACAGATATTAACACAATTTTGAAAATCTCCGTTTATTTGAGCTTTCATCCAACTCACATTTTCAGAACTAAGGTACACATGTTCTTCATTGTTATTTGGCGTGAAATAATCATCAAAAGGCGTTTCGTCTGAACATACCAGATTCCTCGTAGATATATCTTCTGACCAGTCTCTTGTTGTAGAGTTGGTTAATGCCAGCGCACTTACTGTTGGAATAAACGAATGATTGTTTACCATGCTGGTAAAATTCTGTCCATGGATTAACCCTCCTACCCAAGAGGTTTCTTGCCCCTCTTCTTTCATAACTTCCTGCGTATTAAACTTTCCTCCCGGCACACGATCATAACTTTTTGAAAGAGCGGGTGATTTCGCAAATTTTTCTTCATAAGGCTTTTTGCCCCATCTACCAACTTTATACCAACCATCAAAAATCTTACACCTACTGCCATAATCTGAAGTAAAATAAATATTTGACTCTGACACTTTGTGCCTTACTATGGCAGAAGATATTGGTAATACTGCAAAAATCCAGTTTCTGATAACCGCGTCCATTTTCAAAACTTTCCCGCAGGCGACCCCATCCGGTTGCAGAATACCAATTCCCGAGCCATTGGTAAGGGCCACTTTTCGCAGGTTTTGCGGAAAACCTCCACTACTACTAATGCCGTTACTTTGGAGATTCACCATAAATTGACTTCTGAAAACATTTGGTACGGGACTTTCAGATCCGGCTGTCCAATGATGCACCAGCATCTGCCGTGCAGCAACTGACCCTATCTTATTCTCAAGGGATGCTTTGGCTCCTTTATTTCCTGCAACGCGTGTATAATATTCCAGCCAATATTGGTCACCGATTGGAATGTTGGCTCCCCAGTGCGGAGAATCGAATGACACCCATAAACGCGTATTGTGATTCATATTCGGCACACCTTCTGCATGCTTTTTTTCCATGTAAGCCAGTGCATATCTGGAAATTAAACCACCCATGCTGGGGCCTACCACGATAATCTCTTCTGTGCTTCCATTAGCGACAAGTTGCTGATTAACCGACTGAATCAATTTCACTACTGCCAGTGCATTTCTTTCAATATAGTCAGCGCCGCCATCCCTGATAACAGGAATTAGCAATCCAGGATAAGGGCCGAAATGCTTGTCAATTATATTGGGAAAGTTTACAATAATCACATCATATCCTTGTTGTCGCATTTCTTCACCAAAGTTGTTACTGCCATTATTGTAATACAGTAAGCCATAAATATCGCTTACGTTTCTTTCATCACCAGGATCAAATCCATCCAGGATAATTATTGGCTTTTGTAACTGTCGAGAAGTGCAATTTGCAAAATAGTATCCAATTTCAATTACACCTTTTTTATTTTCTGATGTGATATAATCCGAGAAAGGCATATCCGCGGTTAAGAAAGTTTCTGGAAAGCAAGGTTGGATCGGCTCCGGATCGGTTCCCATTGTTCCATAAGCTTCGCTTTTTTTATAGAACGACCCGATAGGCGGGCCTTCCACTTCCAAAGTAGCCCGGATAACTTTCTGTGAACCATTGCTAAAACTGGCTGCCATTTTAAATATTTTAGTACCAGACTGATCCAATAAAATGGATGCAGATCCGCCGGGAGATAAAGTAGCCGTTTGGCCGGCTCCAAAGTCAATATAAAGCGAAGTAATTGTTACTGTATTATGTTGCAAAAGCATGTATGTCGGAAACTGAAAGATTACCGACCCCCGACGAACTTTTTTGTAGCAGTGGACTTGCCAAATAAATTTCCCTTTTGTAATAGGGAACCTGCGTACGGCCTGTTACATCGTGCAACAAACTATCGGTGCCGAGATAAATCAGATTTTTTTGAACCGCCTGTGAATCCAACACATTGAAGGTATAGTTAAGTACACCTATCGGTACGATATTCGAATCCCGCTTTTGGATGATCAAAGCATCCAGCCATTCCGGTTTTATTAAATTACTTTGATCGTAGGTGGCATCATACAACTCTTGCCAAGCCTGCAGAAAAAGACCGCCTGAAGATGTAATAGCGGTATTTGTATTATTGGTGATTAAACCGCTCAGCGTATCCAGATCGGCAAACTGTGCTACCCGATCATATAATACACCGGTGGTTATCGGAGATTTATCCAGATATTGAAAAAGACTGTCTGCACTTTGTTGCTACTGGCTCTTAGTGTTTTCTGCGTTTAAAGTAAATTGCGCACTGGCTGAAACTGAAAATGCGAAGATAAATATGAAGAGTATAAATCTATTTCTCATGTAATTTGTATTTACAGTTTAAAAATTATTTCCCTTTTACGTCAAACCGGCCATCTGTAACATTCACAACTTTTCTGGTATTTTCATCAAGAGCATTAAAATAAAAAGTCCCGGAATAGATTTTATTTATAGTGTCACATCGTGTAATTTTTACCTGCCCCGTGTATGTACTGTTTGTTCGGTAAACCGGTCCATATGCATAACTATGCTTAAATATGGCAATTGGGTAAACTCCTAAATCATAAGTACCAGTGCTGTTTAAATAATCGAGTTTAAATTGAACTTGTTTGGGAATTTGACCATTATCAGTTTCGTAAAATTTCGCAGAGAGTGTAAACCCATCGAATTTAGAATTATAAACAGTAATCGGTGGTGAACCAAATAATCCAGCACTTTCCGAAGGCTTAAACACCACTCCATCAATTTTACAGGAGAAAGTATTTGCTCCTTTTTGCGTTGGTTTTGTGAGTCGGTCTTTTGAGCAGCCTAGAGGCTCATTAAGATAAACAACGTTATTAACTTATTTTTCATATTGGGGGATTTTGCAGGTAAGTTACAAACTTTTTCCAAAGGAAATTGATTACAGTAATTTAAAAAAAATAAAAAAGGCTTCCCTCTGAAATTAAATACCGACAAATAAAATTGCTAAATAAAAAAAATAAAATTGCTTTTTGAACCTGTGCAATTTCTTAAAGAATAAAAAAACCACCTTCGAAATAAGGCGGTTTTTTTTATTTATATTCAGCATATTCTGTTCTATCAATAGAGGACAATTTATCGATCTTATGACTTTTCTCCACTGATTGTTTCAATAATCTTCCAGGTTTCTTCTATGCAATATTGAAAGTTCTTTTGATCGACCCAGCTCCTGCCATTTTCAATTAAATTCTTCCTGAATTTTTCATCTTTAAAAAGCTGCATCATTTTACCGGCAAGATCAGGAATGCTTTCTGCTTCAAAATGTAATACCGCATCACCACCGGCTTCGCTCAGGCTACCTATCTTTGTAACTATTGAAGGAACTTCATATTTAAGCCCGGTCAGTAAGGTATTTATTGACTTATCAAATTGATCCGGGAATATCATGGCATAGGCAGACGAAATAATCGTTTCATTTTCTGCGAAGTCAGGTCTATCAATTACATGAACATCATTTTTATATTTATAAAGTTCAATCATTTTTTTAAAATCATTAAACAAACCACCCGGCCGGCCCATTATGAGCAATTGCATGCTGCTTTTCTGTCTTTTTTTAAAGGCCGAAAATGCCTTTAACAACAACACCAGGTTTTTAGACGTACTAATATAGCCTGCATATAAAAAATACTCAAACCCTTTAGCATATTTTTCCTTTATGATTTCTCTTTCTTCCGTAACAACGGGCTTTAAATCTTTATCTGCACCATATTCAAGGAAATGTATTTTATTTTCATTCACCCGGAATTTCATCTTTAAGAAATTTTTTTCAAAATCAGAAATGACAATAAAGCCATGTGCCTTTTGGTAATATCGATGAGAAAACAATTCGAATACTTTTCCCGGCCCAACGGAAACGCCGGATGGATCCTGTAAATATTTTAATTCCGGATTAAAAATAATTTGTGGAATATCTTTAAAATGAAGAAATGTTTCCCCATTATTGATTAACACATCCGGGTTATATTTTTTAAGGATATTCCTTATTTTAAAGTAAACCCAAAGGGACCAACGATTTATTCCTGACGGGGCAAATCCGGTGTTTACCTTAATTACATTGGGGAAATTAGCTAAGGAATTTTCTTCTTCAGAAATGAGCAGAAATGTATGTTCAGGATGTGCCGCTATAATTGCATGAATCACCTTTTCAAAAAAATCCAATTCATTTTCTTTTGTGTAAAAAAGTGTATTAATAGCGACCACCATAGTTTCAGTTCATTTTTTCCTAAACAATTTTTAAATTCCCGGATTATTTTCTACATGGATTTTTAAACTCCTTCCAATTCGAAGCAGCCGAAAAATTATTTAATTTCAGCCCGTTCGCTCAGCTCTAACCAACGCGATTCCTTTTTATCGATCTTCACTATAATGTCCCCGATTTGTTCGGCGATTTCCTGGAGTTTGTCAAATTCCCCCCCGGCATTATTGAGTTTTACCTCAAACAATTTCTTTTCCTTCTCCAGTTTGGCAATATCCTTTTCAAGCGTTTCAAATTCAGTTCGTTCTTTAAAAGACAATTTTTCTCCGGATGGAGCGGGTGTTTCTTCTTTCTTTTTATTAGTGGTACCGGATGATTGAGGATTTTTTTGTGCGGAAGAAACCGGTTTATTTTCCTCCATTTGCTTCCACAGCCTGTATTGAGAATAGTTTCCGGGAAAATCTCTTATCTCGCCTTCCCCTTCAAAAGCAAATAAATGATCTACCAGCCTGTCCATAAAATACCGGTCATGACTTACGATTAAAATACAACCCGGAAAATCCTGCAGAAACTCCTCCAAAGTGCGTAAAGTTTGAAGATCCAGGTCATTCGTTGGTTCATCCAACACGAGGAAGTTTGGATTTTTAAATAGAATACTCAGTAGTTGCAATCTTCTTTTTTCACCTCCGCTAAGTTTACTTAACGGGGTAAATTGTTGTTGCGCATTAAAACCAAATTTTTCCATAAACTGGCTGGCGCTTATTTTGCTTCCATCTGCCAAAGGGAAAAACTCAGCAAAATCTTTTACATATTCAATCGCTCTTTTATCTTCTTTATATTCTAATCCTTCCTGGGAGAAATTACCAAATACGATTGTATCACCATGGTTTATTTTTCCGCTATCCGGTGGAATCTGGTCAAGAGCAATTTTTAAGAATGTCGATTTACCGGTTCCGTTTTTTCCGACAATCCCAATTCTTTCACCTCTTTTAAATGTGTAATCAAAACCCTTCATGATCACTTTTTCGCCATAGGTTTTATACACTTTTTTCATTTCCAGTACTTTTCCGCCCATGCGGGTCATCTTCACCTGGAGTGTAACTTCCGATACTTCCTTTTTAAAATTAGCACGCTCTTCCACTTCTACAAAAGCATCCTGGCGACTTTTCGATTTGGTTGTTCTTGCCTTTGGTTGCTTACGCATCCATTCTAATTCTTTCCGGAAAATATTCTTATCCTTTAAAAGTTCACTTTGCTGCACTTCCTGGCGTAAGGCTTTTTGCTCTAAAAAATAATCATAGTTTCCTTTGTATACATAGAGCTTTTCATCGTCCATCTCAATAATTTCATTACAAACTGTATCCAAAAAATATCGATCGTGGGTTACGAGCAGTAATGTACTTTTCGCATTTGCCAGGTAAGCTTCCAGCCACTCAATCATTTCTACATCCAGATGGTTAGTCGGTTCATCCAAAATCATCAAACACTTTCCTTCATGAAGCTGTGATTCTATCAGAGCCTGAGCTAATGCGACCCTTTTTCTTTGTCCTCCACTAAGATTACCCATGGGTTCCCCGAGATGATGAAGATTTAATTTTCCTAAAATCTGCTTCAATTCGCTTTCAAAATTCCAGGCATTCGCTTCGCTGATATCATTGATCAACTCACTTATACGCACTTCATTTTCGCTTTCATTATCCATCAATTGTTCATACTCTTTTACGAGGCGCACGACAGGATTATCGATGTTAAGCACATTATCCCAAATCGTTTTGTTATTATCAAAAGCCGTATCCTGTTGCAGCATAATAACTTTTACATCCTTATGAACCCACACAATTCCACTATCCGCCGTATCCATTCCAGCTAAGATTTTTAATAATGTTGATTTACCGGTACCGTTCCTGGCTACAAAGGCAATTTTATCTCCTTCTTCTACATGAAAGCTGATGTTTTGAAAAAGTTTCCGGATACCGAAAGATTTACTTAAATTTTCTACTGAGGCGTAATGCATAAGCGGCAAAGGTATGCTGCATAATTCAAATTATAAATGGCTAAAGAAATGGAATATGTTAACAAAGAATTGAATAGCACAAAAAATAATGAAAAAAACCTGTTGCTCTTTTCAAATAAATTTTTAATTAAGATGTTTATAAACACAAGGTTATAAAGGAAAAGGATCATTTCCTGGACATCGAGGTAGGCATTACCAAAAAATACCCCTTAATTTGTTCAACTAAAAAATCATTTTTGAAAAAAATATTATCTGTGATTGGTGCAAGGCCCCAGTTTATTAAGCACGCACCGATGCAATTGGAACTGCAAAAATATTTTAATGCACTAACAATCCATACGGGTCAGCATTATGACAAAAATATGAGTGATGTTTTCTTTAATGAGCTCCGCATTCCTGCCCCGGATTTTCTTTTTGATATTGGCGGAAGCAAACCGCAGGGTGAACAAACAGGAATAATGATGGCCGAAATAGAAAAAGTGTGCATGCAGGAAAAGCCTGATGCGCTTTTAATTTATGGAGATACC
>JBBSSE010000078.1:0-9624 GCA_038242375.1 Chitinophagales bacterium | reverse complement strand
TTTTCTATTAAAATATAAATTTCTCTTCTTTCTAAATATTAATTGGATAAAAGAGCTAAAAATCGTACGTTCATCCGTTCGGGATAAGCCACTGTTTAACCCGATACTAACTGTAAAAAATACTTAATGCAAAACAATCAATTTGAGGGGCTGGAAATTCCCGATTTCATTGTAAATTTTTTTAGATGGGCAGGGCGAAATATGAAACTCGTCCTTGCAGGCATCTTAGTACTCATCATTGTTTTCGGTGCTTTCTTTCAAATAAAACCGGAAGAATTAGGCGTAATTACCCGTTATGGGAAGTTCTCCCGGACAGTAGAACCAGGATTGAATTTTAAAATTCCCTTTATAGAAACGATTTACAAAGTTCCTGTAGAAAGACAACAAAAACTGGAGTTTGGATTCCGTACCACCAGTGCAAGATCTGCCCAATCTACTTATTCAAAAACAGATACAAAAGGAGAATCCTTAATGCTTACAGGAGATCTCAATCTTGCGGATGTAGAATGGGTCGTTCAGTATAGAGTGGAAGATCCATACAAATTCCTGTTTAAAGTTAGAGATCCGGAAAAATCTTTACGGGATATTTCTGAAGCCTCCATGCGCCAGGTAGTAGGTGACCGTACTGTAAATGAAGTACTGACGGTAGGAAGAACCGAGGTGGCAAGCAGTGCACAGGCGATGATCCAAAAGTTAAGTAATGAATATTCCCTGGGTGTAAAAATTGACCAGGTCGTGCTTCAGGATGTAAATCCGCCTGACCAGGTGAAGGCTGCTTTTAATGCAGTGAACCAGGCTCAGCAGGAAAAAGAAACGCTGATAAATGAGGCGAAATCTGCCTACAATAAGGTGATTCCGAAAGCAAGTGGACAGGCACTTGAAACTGTTCAAAAGGCAGAAGGGTATGCGCTTGAAAGAGTGAATAATGCACAGGGAGAAGTAGCAAGATTTAATGATTTGTACGATGAATATATGAAAGCTCCCGATGTAACAAGAAGAAGAATTTATCTTGAAACCATGAATAAGGTGCTTCCTAAATTAGGTAATAAAATTATTACTGATAAAAATGGCAGCAACGTACTTCCTCTTTTACAAATGCAAATGCAAAATCAAAAAAATCCAACTCAAGAAAAATAATTATGTCAAAAAATAAAATTTTACTCTCTGCCGTTATTATAGTTGTATTGCTGATTGGGATTACCCAAAGTATGTACATCGTAAATGAAAGAGAACAGGTGGTGATCACACAATTCGGAAAGCCGGTTGGCAATGCTGTAACTCAGGCGGGCATTCAATTTAAGGTTCCATTTATTCAAACCGTCAATATTTTTGAAAAGAGATATATGGAATGGGATGGTGATCCGAATCAGATCCCGACAAAAGATAAGAAATTTATTTTCGTCGATACGTATGCACGTTGGCAGATCACCGATCCTTTGCAGTTTTATAAAAGATTGACGAATGAGCGTGGAGCTCAATCGCGTCTGGATGATATTCTGGATGGTGAAACGAGGGATTATATCGCCAACCATAATTTAGAAGAGACTGTCAGAAACAGCAACCGCACTCCTATGGTAACGGATACGATCAGTGAGCCAATAAGCGATTCACTCGTTTGGATCTTTGTGGGCCGTGAAAAAATTGAAATGATGATTCTTAAAACAGCTAATGAAAGAACCGCTGATCTTGGAATTGTGGTTCTGGATTTCAAGTTTAAAAGACTCAACTATGTGGAAGAAGTTCAGGACCAGGTGTACAAAAGAATGACGAGTGAGCGATATCGTATCGCCGATAAATTCCGCTCCGAAGGCCAGGGAGAAGCTTCCAGAATCAATGGAGAAAAGGAACGTGAATTAAAATCCATTCAATCCAAAGCATTTAAACAGGCTGAGGAAATTATGGGTAAAGCAGATGCTGAGGCAGCCGCAGTTTATTCCAGTGCGTATAATAAATCCGCAGCATCAAAAAATCTGTACACATTTTTAAAATCCATGGAAACGTTTGAGAAAACATTTGATGAAAAAACATCTGTGATACTCTCTACGGATAGTGAGGTATTTAAGTTTTTGAAATCAATGAACTAAAGATGCTTATTGAAAAATAATTTGGGAGATTGCTGAAAAGTAATCTCCCTTTTTTTTATCAATTTTTTTGTTTGGGAATGATTGATTTGAAATGCAATAAACTTAAAGCCGTTAATGGCATTAGTACGAGTAACAGTAATGAATAGACGTTGTGTGTTAAAAGAAAAGCAATCAGCACAATTAATAAAATGTAAATAGGGTAAAATAGGAAAAGCGCGCCGACTACAATGGAATCAAAATGATCTTTTGCCCGGTTCTTAATGGTAAGAATAAGGGCATAGTATAATGGTGCATGTAACAAAAAACCAACGACAGCGGGAATGAAAAGTAAAATCCTTTTTAAGAAATTCTGTTTTAAATCAAAGTTCTTTTTAAGCGATGCGGTATCATCTTTTTTAATTTCATAGACAAGTTCCTGTAATTGGCTTTTTAGAAGGTCATTGAATTCATTTAATGCTTTACCCGATTCGAGGTCTGATTGAATAGCTTCTTTGGGAATGAAGTTTCCAAAATTCAGGTTGACCACTTTCCCAAATTTTCTAAAAGAACTGTAATTTATTCCAAGTGGAATTATTTTTAAAGGAATATTATTCATCCAGGCTGTCATGGCAAGACGGGCGGTTCCTTTTTTTAGCGGTCGTAAATGCCATTCATTAATACATCGGCCTTCACTAAAAATAAGCACGATTTTATTTTCAATAAATAATTGCTGGCAGGCATCAAATGTGGTGTAATTGTGGTCAAGATTTTCGACTCCTTCACTCACTCTATATACCGGTAGCATATTTAAAGCCGTTAGAATTTTGCTGTAAAATTTATTTGCGAATGCATCCCCCCTTGCTAAAGAATAGATGGGCTCCTTGTATAAAGAGGATAAGATAATCGCATCTAAAAAAGAATTAGGATGGTTCGCCGCAATAAGCAGCGGTCCCTTCATTCGAAGGAAATCCTTTTTATTGATCCTTATCTTCCTGCAATAAAAATAAAGCGAAAGCCTTGCTGGTAGTAATAATATTTTGTAAAGCAATCTTAGTTTGTAAAGGTTAGAGGTACAAAGCTATAACTCCTTGGCTTTATGTGCGAATTCTGTAAAAGTTTTCTTTGCTTTATGCACTTTCTTTTTTGTTTTGTTTTTATCTTTTTCGGTCATCATCAGGTAAGTACCCAGGCCTAATACTGTTAATAATACAAATAATCTTTTCATGGTTTTCTTTTAAGTATTTTCAATAAACAAATGTCGTGCCTTCAAAAAACAATAGAAAATGTTCTATAATTACCGGTCAAAAACTTATTAAAGCAGGTATTAATTTTAATTAAATTGTGGATCGAGAGGGAAATTGATCATCATTTCATATTTACCACCCAGGTGCCTTAAGGATTCTTTCCAGATATTTTCAGGCGGAGTGTTGAATAACAATTTCTTTGTAGCACGTGCAACCAACCAACTTTCTTCTTTCATTTCAAAATTTAATTGCCCTTCCATCCAGCCACTATACCCAACGAAAAACTTTATTTTATCCGGTTCAAGATTTCCTTCTTTTAAATGGATTTGTAAACTTTCAAAATTTCCTCCCCAATAAACTCCCTTAATAACCTCTGTGCCACCAATGATCAGGTCGGGATATTGGTGTAGAAAATGCAACGTGTCTGGCTGTACGGGTCCGCCCTTGAACACGATATTTTCGGAAGTTATATCAGGTATTAATTCATTTAATGTGTTCGGATGTACCTGGGTCAAAACAAAGCCAAAAGTACCTTCAGGCATATTTTCACAAATGAAAATGACACTTCTTACAAAATTTGGATCTTTTAAAAATGGGTTCGCAATTAAAATAGTTCCTTTGGTGGGTGAAATCATAACTTGAATGTAGATTATTTTGCTGAAATTTACAAAAGGCTTCTATGATTGACCTATATTTAAAAGATAAGGCTTAGTTAAATTCTACAACCAAAACGATACTATCAAGGTTTTAAAAGCAACCTATTCTAAATTTGTTCAAATGAAAAAAATTTTCCCTGTAATTACTGTGCTTGTATTTATTTCCGCATTGGGATTAATTTATTTTCAATACATGTGGATCAGGCAGGCATTACAGGATAGGAAAATGCAATTTGAACAAACGGTGAAAATGGCTGCCGTGACTGCGCAGATGGATTTAGTAGAAGAAAAAGGGAAAATTTCTCCTTTTGATCCAAGACGCAATAACGATTTACTTTTTCCTTTAAATATCTTTCCGGCCACGATCGCGCATAAATTTACGACCTCCGAAATTCGGGACCGTATTCATAAAGCCTTCGAAAAAAGAGGAATCAAAGATGTGGATTTCGAATTTGCCATTACAACTACGTCTTTGCTTGGCGAGGAATTGCAATCAGATAATTTTTACGCTGCCTATATAGACAGCACCAACAACATCCGGGTGGTTATTCCACTGGATGTACCCGGAGGCAGCCTCTCAGAAGGATTGGTTCCACAGGAACTGCTGATCCTTGTCGTTCCTCAAAAGCAGGATTTTGTCTGGCGCCAGATGTTCTGGATGATTTTTGGTGCGGTTCTTTTTACTTCCATCATTTTTACAGCATTTTTTATCACCATCAGGGCGTATCTTAATCAGAAAAAACTCAGTGAGATAAAATCAGATTTTATAAATAATATGACACATGAGTTTAAAACGCCTTTGGCGACTATATCTCTTGCTGTAGATGCTTTAAGAAATCAGAAGGTGGTGAATGACCCCGAAAAGACAGCTTATTTTTCGAATATAATTAAAGATGAAAATAAGCGAATGAATAAGCAGGTGGAAACGATTCTACAGGCCGCGATCCTTGATAAGCAAGAGGTTCAATTGGATATGAAACCTGTTCACGCCCATGAATTGATCACTGTTGCGCTAAAAAATGTTGTCCTTCCCATACAGGACAAAAATGGAAAACTGGAAGTTCATTTAGATGCGCCGCATGATTGTGTGCTGGCGGATGATGTGCATTTTACAAATATTATTAATAACCTGCTGGATAATGCAGTTAAATATTCCAATCCGGATAATCTTGTTATAAAACTAACCACCTTAAACGTTGGAAACCTTCTTCGGATAAAGATTGAGGACAATGGAATTGGCATGAATAAAGAAACGCTCGCGCGTATTTTTGAGAAATTCTATCGTGCCCATACAGGCAATATTCATAATGTAAAAGGATTTGGTTTAGGACTTAGCTATGTGAAATCGATCGTGGATGCGCACAAAGGCAAGATTAAAGCTGAAAGTACACCTGGAAAAGGCAGTTGTTTTACCATCGATCTTGCACTGCTTAAGAAGAATCCAAAAGTCTGAATTCATTTGCTCCGAAATCCTAAAATTCTCATGCCTTATTTTTTGTTACATGCATAAAAAGCAATAACTATATTTTCTTTTTTATTAGATCTATGACGGATATATTTTACAAAAAAATATGTCAGGTAGGTTGATTTTTTGTCATAAAAATATCCTTTCTTTACGTTTCTTATCCCTCATTTTTTTTAAAATTTGCCAAACCCCGGCAATTTTTTTTCAGATATCTTTTCTGACACCTATAGAAACATTTTCTTCAGAAAAAATGTTATCCACCTCTTATAAACACGTTATCCACACCTTTTGCACGTAAACAACTTGTTAAAAGTTCGTCAACCCTATGCTGTAGTTGCGTTTAAAGGGCGTGGATAAAAAAGTTTCATTCAAAAAAGCTGGCAAAGTGGGAAAAAGTGTTATTTTGTGGAGAATATTGGTAATCTATCTACAATCTATTTAAAATGACAGGCTTTATAGGTGAATACGAGGCTACATTGGATGCGAAGGGTCGCTTCCTGTTGCCGGCAGGCTTTAAAAAGCAGATGCCGGACACCGGAGATGAGCCTTTTGTACTCAACCGTGGTTTTGAAAAGTGCCTGAGTTTATACACATCAAAAAGCTGGAAGCCGTTATTTTCCGATTTAAGCAAACTGAATGATTTTGATCCCAAAGTAAGGCAATTCAAAAGATATTTTTTAAATGGTGCCACACAGGTGGAGCTGGATAAAGCCGGCAGAATTTTATTGCCTAAAAATCTAATGGAATATGCAGGTTTGGATAAGGAGATTGTTCTGGTTTCAGCTATAGATAAAATTGAAATCTGGGACAAGATAAAATACCAGGAGTTCTTTGAAACTTTTTCACCCGAAGCATTTAGCGATCTGGCTAGCCAGGTAATGGGCGGCGGTGATAAAACAACGAATCAATAATGAAACAGGATGGCATATATCACGTGCCTGTGCTTCTGAAAGAGGTCATTGAGCATTTGCAGATAATCCCTGACGGGATTTACGTGGATTGCACTTTTGGTGGCGGCGGACACAGTGAGAAGATTTTGGAGCAGTTAAATGAACATGGAAGATTGTTTGTTTTTGACCAGGATAAAGATGCGGAAAAAAATGTTCCTGATGATAAACGGGTAATATTTGTTCCACATAATTTCCGTCATCTTCAAAGAATGTTGCGTTTTCATAAGGTTCTGAAAGTGAATGGAATTCTGGCAGATATCGGTGTTTCAAGTCACCAGATAAATGTGCCGGAAAGAGGTTTTTCAACCAGGTTTGATGCTGCACTGGATATGCGTATGAATCAGAAAGAAAGTAAAATGGCGGCTGATGTGGTGAAAACATATTCTGAAGAGCAATTGCACCGGATTTTTGAACAATACGGAGAGGTAACGAATTCTAAAACACTGGCTAAAACAATTGTAACCCTCCGGCGAACACAAGCGATGGATACGATCAATCAATTTAAAAATGTATTGTATCCGGTTGTAAAGGGAAATCCGGAAAAATATTTTGCCCAGGTTTTCCAGGCTTTGCGCATTGAGGTGAATGATGAATTGGGTGCTTTAAAAGATTTGCTTGTTCAGTCTGTGGATGTGTTGGAAGATGGTGGAAGGATAGAAGTAATCACCTTTCATTCTTTGGAAGACAGGATCGTTAAAAACTTCTTTAAGAATGGAAATTTTGAGGAAGAACAGGAGCAGGACTTATTTGGAAACGTGAAGAAAAGCCCTTTAAAAGTGATTACGAAAAAACCAATATTGCCCTCAAAAGAGGAATTGAAATTGAATCCGAGATCGAGAAGTTCAAAGCTGCGGGTGGCAGAAAAACAAAAAGTTTCATAATACGATATTATCATATTGAATAAGGAATAAACGAACATGGAGAATAATGAAGACATAAAGGAAAAGCCAGCTTCAAAAAAAGGGAGTTCCAACACGCGGTGGTTAAGAAAGTATAACCGGTTCATCGTAAAGAACGTACCGTTTTATTTTTTTCTTGGTGCCCTCGCGGTCATTTATATAGCAAATGGACATGCTGCCGATAACATGATAAGAAACATCAGCAAGACTGAAAAGTCTTTGAAGGAAATGGAATATGAATTTAAAACCGTAAAAAGAGATGTGATATTTAGAAGTAAAGAAAGTGAATTGGCAAAAGCGGTAGAACCTTTAGGATTAAAACAATTGACAGAACCAGCGGCACATATAAGAGATACACTTAAAAAAAATAATTAAAAAACAGATATAATTGGATGTAAAAAAAGACATATTATGGCGCGTGAATCTCTGCTTCCTGGGCATACTATTGCTCGGAGGCTTTATACTTGCCCGGGCTATTTACATTCAGAGAGTTGATGGTGATTACTGGAAAACCATGGCAACCAAACAGCATTTGAAATATATTGATCTTAGTGCTGAACGTGGAAGTATTTACAGTGAAGATGGAAATATGTTAAGTACCTCTATTCCCGTTTTTGATATCTATATAGATCTGATGGCAGATGGATTGCGGGAAAAGGAAGGCAGACGGTTTAAGGAAAATATCGATTCGTTAAGTTATCATTTGGCAAAATTATTTGAAGATCAAAGCGCTGCTTCTTATAAAAGTTTATTACAAACTGCTTATAAAAAGAAGAAGCGTTATTTTATTCTCAAGAAGAAAATTTCCTTTGAAGAGTATATTGAGTTAAGAGATTTTCCTTTGGTAAGACAAGGAAGAAACAGGAGCGGCTTCATTATGGAAGTCCGGGATAATAGAGTGAATCCTTATGTTTTGTTAGCAAACCGGACGATTGGGCTTTCACGCGGTGATACCAGCAAAAATGTGGGATTGGAAAGATCATATGATAGTGTGCTGAAAGGACAAACCGGTCAGCGGTTGGTTCGGTATATGACGGGAACATACGTGCCTGTGGATGGTGCGGAAATAGATCCTGAAAACGGGAAAGACGTTATTACGACCATTGATACGTATATACAGGATGTGGCCGAAAATGCTTTATTGAAAATGATGTCATCCAATAATTCTTTACATGGCACCTGTATCGTTATGGAAGTGGAAACCGGAAAAATTAAAGCGATCGCAAATCTTGGTAGAAGACCAGATGGTGAATACCTCGAAGATTATAATTATGGCCTGGCAAAAAGCACAGAACCCGGGTCTGTTTTTAAGTTAGCTACTTTACTTGCACTTCTGGAAGATAAGTATGTAGATACAAGTACCATAGTGGATTGTGAAGGCGGCGTGAAATCTTTTTATGGCCTAAAAATAAGAGATTCACATATGGGAACATATAATATTACTGTGAAGAATGCTTTTGCACAATCTTCCAATGTGGCCTTTGCAAAATTAGCCGATCAGTATTATCACACTCAGCCTGAAAAGTGGTTCGAACATTTACATCGCTTAAGGCTGGATACCGTTACCGGTATTGATATTTTAGGTGCCGGAAAACCATTCATTAAAAAGCCATCAAGTAAGTACTGGACAAAAACGACTATCCCCTATATGGCACATGGATATGAAGAGTTAGTGACACCACTCCACATGTTAATGCTGTACAATGCTGTAGCGAATAAAGGAAAAATGATGCGTCCATACCTCGTGAATTCCATTAATGAAATGGGTCAGGAAGTGCAGTCTTTCAAGCCGGAAGTATTGGTAGAAAATATTGCCAGCCCTGAAACGGTTGCAAAATTAAAAGAGTGTCTGCTGGATGTGGTGGAAAACCCACATGGCACTGCCCGTTCGCTAAGAAGTAATTTTTATAAATATGGGGCCAAAACCGGTACTGCAGTAACGGCGATGGATAACCGCGGTTATAATAAAGGTTCAAAGATTTATCAATCTGCTTTCATGGGCTTTTTCCCTTATGATAATCCGAAATACAGTATAGCAGTGGTGATCCAGAATGGAAGTGAATCCAGGCTCGCATACGGTGGGGTAGTATCCGGACCGGTATTTAAAGAGGTAGCGGATAAATTATATGCTTTTAAAATCTCGGAAGAAAAAGTAGGAAGATATGTGCATGTACCTGATAGCAATTTTCACCGGTTCTATGGTTTAAATAAGGACCTCAATAAAATAATGAATGTGTTTAATTATCCTGTGAAAGAACAACCGGATGCTGATAAATGGAGCACGACTGTTTTAAAGGATGGAGCAGCAAGTTTCATTTCGGATAATATTTCTAAAAAAGTAATACCG
>JBBSSE010000077.1:0-9686 GCA_038242375.1 Chitinophagales bacterium | reverse complement strand
GAAGACAGAAGAAATTAAAATCAACGTACAAGTTTACGATTCAATAGAAGAGATGGCTGATGATGATGCAGAATTACTTTCAAATGCGCGATCGACAACTAAAAATGCATACGCGCCTTACTCAAAATTTCTGGTTGGCGCCTATGCAAAATTGGTAAATGGAGAAATAGTAACCGGTACAAACCAGGAAAACGCCTCATATCCGGCTGGTATTTGCGCAGAACGTACACTCATGTCTGTAGCTTCTACGCTATTTCCGGGAGTTGGAATTGAAACAATCGCGATTACCTACCATAATTTAAATGGAAAAAGTGACCAACCTGCTGGCCCTTGTGGTATTTGCAGACAATCTTTTGCTGAGTTTCAGGCTCGTACCGGACATCCGATTCGGGTTATATTAGGTGGAATGGAAGGGGAAATTCTCATTCTTGACAATATTGCTGACTTACTTCCCCTTGGTTTTGGCGCAAGTGATATGAAATAAAATTGAAACATCTATGAGTTTGAAATACTTTTATTGATTTACGTGGATTCTTAATAAGGGAATTGTCGTATATCAATTCTCACTTTGAGCGTCATTCTTAACGTCTATGATGGAACTAAAAACAAAACGGTTGAATATTCTTGAAGTGTCTTTTGCTTATTTAGAGGAAATTCACGAATTACATTCGCTACCGGAAACCGACCAATATAACACGTTGGGTATTCCTGCGACTATTCAGGTAACTGAAAATTTATTAAATGAATGGCTTGACTTACAAAAAAAAGTTCCAAGGAAATCTCACATACTCTGTATTCGGGGAATAGACAACAATCAATTTATCGGACTCATCGGGTTGACTTTAGGCAAAATGAACTATAAGATTGCAGAAGTTTGGTATAAAATTCTCCCGAATTTTTGGGGGCAAGGACTGACAACAGAAGCGTTAGATGAGATTTTAGAATTTGGGTTTTTAGCCTTAGGACTTCATCGAATTGAAGCAGGATGTGCTGTTGAAAATATTGCATCTTTTAAGGTGCTTGAAAAAGTGGGTATGACCAGAGAAGGCCGCAAAAGAAAAGTTTTACCTATAAAAGGACAATGGTCAGACAATTATATTTATGGAATTTTAGACACAGATTTTGCAGGCAGAGACATTTGATTTTGGCACGAAAAGGTTCAAAATTAAAAAATGTTCTTCAGCCAAACAGCATTAGCTACCAGAAATGGATCTGTTTTTTGGATAACAAAGAGGATTTCTCCTGTACGCAATGGTTAATCCAGGATGTGTAAACTTCTCTCAATGATGTTTACACACTCTTTTATTTCCGATTTTGTAATAATAAGCGGGGGAGCAAAACGGATTTTATCTCCCTGTGTGGGTTTTGCTATGAGGCCGTTTTTCATCATTTCCACGCATAATTTCCAGGCTGCTTCTTCTTCAGGGTGATTAATTATAATGGCATTAAGTAGTCCTTTTCCCCTGATTAATTTTATGTGGGGTGAATTTAATTTTGCTAATTCCTCCCGCAGGTATATCCCTAATTCCTGGGATCTTTCTGCAAGATTTTCATCTATTAATACATCCAGCGAAGCGATTGCTACAGCACACGCAATTGGACTTCCTCCGTATGTACTGCCATGTTCTCCTGGTTTTATAGTTAACATGATTTCGTCATTGGCAAGTACTGCGCTTACGGGCATAGTGCCTCCGCTCAATGCTTTTCCTAAAATTAAAATATCGGGTTTTACATTTTCATGATCGCAGCAAAGCATTTTACCAGTACGTGCCAGGCCTGTTTGTATTTCATCAGCGATAAATAAAACGTTGGCATCTTCGCAATATTTCTTTGCCGTAGCAAGATATCCGTCGTCAGGAACGTTTACTCCTGCTTCTCCCTGGATAGGTTCTACAAGAAATCCTGCTACATTTTTATCCTTCAATGCCTCGGCCAAAGCGGACAAATCATTGTAAGGTATAGAAACAAACCCATCGAGGTAAGGACCGAAATCATCTTTTGCAACCGGATCGCTGCTGAAAGATATAATTCCCAAAGTTCTTCCGTGGAAATTGCCATCGCAAACAATAATCTTTGCTTTATTGCTTTCAACTTTTTTTATCCGGTAAGCCCAATGGCGACAAAGTTTTAAAGCAGTTTCTACAGCTTCAGCTCCTGTGTTCATGGGCAATACCTTATCATATCCAAAAAAGCTGGTGATTTTTTGAGCGAAAAGAGATAGTTCCTGGCTGTGAAATGCCCGGCTGGTAAGCGTTATCTTCTGTGACTGCGTTATAAGCGCCTCAATTATTTTAGGGTGGCAATGTCCCTGGTTTACAGCCGAGTAAGCACTTAGAAAGTCGAAATATTTATTTCCTTCCACATCCCAAACATAAACTCCTTCTCCTTTGGAAAGAACTACCGGAAGAGGATGGTAGTTGTGTGCGCTATATTTATTTTCGAGATTAATATAATGAGCTGTCTGAGTATCAGTTGATTGTAAAGGCATAAAAAAAAAGTTGAAAAATGAATAAATTGATCTGAAAGAAACAATAGATGGGGACGATATCGTTATACCGTGTGATCTAAGAAATCGAGGTTCTTAGCCAGAAAATGTTGTATGTAGGACAAATTGATCAATGAAGTGTATTATTATGCAAAGGTATCATTAAGAAATGTAATTCTAATTAAATTTTTACCCATTTGGAAATCCAGCCTGGACTTACTTTAAATTTTTCGGAAAAATCAGCCTTGAAAATGGCATATAATGTACTTCCGGTACCTGTCATGGATGCGTATTCTGCTCCGTAATTGTATAATGTATTCTTCATTTCTTCCAAAATAGGAAATTTGGGAAAAACAATTTCCTCAAAATCATTTTTCAACTCATTTCTCCATGTTTCAATAGGCTGATGAATGATGTCTTTTAAAGATCTGGTCGGAATAACCGGATGAATTTCTTTAAATATTTCCGCTGTTGGAATATGTATTCCAGGGTTTAAAATTAAAATCTTTTTATCTGTTAATGATAGATCGATCTGCTCTAAAATCTCTCCCTTTCCTGAAATGATCGCAGGTTTGTTAAGCAAAAAAAAGGAGCAATCACTTCCTAACTGCGCCGCATATCTGTACAGTTTGGAAGAGGTAATTTTTAGATCAAATTTGGTATTCAGTAGAGTTAACATGAAAGTTGCATCGGCAGATCCTCCGCCCAATCCGGCACCGGCCGGGATTGTTTTATGCAGGTAAATCGAAATTTCCGGAAGGTTTGGGTAATCATTTTTTATGAGTTGATAGGCTTTCAAACACAGATTATCTGCAGGTGTTCCTGAATTTAAACCGGTTGTTTGAATATGGGTCTTTTGTTTAGAAGAAATAATTTCCAATACATCATACCAGGGAATTGGCAGAAAAATGGAACTGATATCGTGATATCCATCCTCTCTTTTTTGAAGGATATTTAGTCCAAGATTAATTTTGCAATTTGGAAATGTGACCAATTTTATTCAGGAATTTAGAATGAGAATTTGTCTGTTTTAAAAATAATCCGGAACTATTTACAAGGAAATTTTCAGAAAAAAAAGCCCTCAAATTTTTATTCGAGGGCAATGTAATTATATTGTCTATTGTAATCAATCTCTCTATTCCCCTTTTCTATCTTTTATTTCATCCCTGATAGAAGCCGCTTTAATGTAATCTTCATATTCAAGTACTTCCTTCAATAGTAATTCCAATTCATTAAGAGACATCTTTTTAAGGTCGTCACTTCCCGCATCACTATGTGAAACAACTACTTTTTTCTTTTTATCATCTGCTTCCATTAGCATTCCTGCGCTTGCTAAAATATTTTCGTAGGTATAAATGGGGCAACCAAAACGAACCGCCAGAGCAACTGCATCTGAAGTGCGGGAATCTATTTCTACCGTTTCTTTTTCGGAAGAACAGATTAGTTTGGAATAAAAAATACCTTCCTGGAGATCATTGATAATTATTTCGTGAAGATCAACATTAAAAGCAAGCATGAAGTTTTTCATCAGATCATGTGTCAGTGGTCTGCTGGGTTGCATACGTTCTAAAGCAACAGCGATTGCCTGAGCCTCAAATCCACCTATAACAATTGGCAGCCTTCTCAATCCATTCACCTCACCCAATACTACTGCGTAAGAGTGAGTTTGTGTAATACTATGAGAAAGTGCAACAATTTCTAATTCAATTTTCTTCATACTCATCCCTGTATTTAGTTGACGTTTTTCCTGGCAAATATATAAAATATAAAATCCTCTTTTAAATTGTGGGTTATTTTTTAAGTTTTTTAATAGCTTCGGTAATTTTAGGAACTACTTCAAAAGCATCACCAACTATTCCGTAATCCGCAGCTTTGAAGAAAGGCGCTTCCGGATCTTTATTAATTACTACAATGACTTTGCTTCTGTTTACACCCGCCAAATGTTGAATTGCTCCGGAAATTCCGATAGCAATATATAAATTTGGAGCAATAGCAAGACCAGTTTGCCCTACGTGTTCATGATGAGGACGCCAGTCACTATCACTTACCGGACGGCTACAAGCTGTAGCTGCACCAAGAACTTCAGCAAGATCTGTAACTAATCCCCAGTTTTCAGGACCTTTCAAGCCGCGACCGCCACTAACTACAATTTCAGCCTCTGCCAAAGGTATTTCACCAACTACCTTATTCACGTTTTTTACCTCTACACGTGATTTGGGGATTTCTACCTGTAATTCTTCTACGACTGCTTCTCCTTCTCCTTCAACAACTTTGTACGCGTTTGCATTCAGGGAAATTATTTTTATATCTGTTTTAATGGAAACATTGGCAAATGCTTTTCCACTAAATACATTTTTCTTTACCACAAATCTATTACTTGTATCCGGTAAAGCAACAGCTCCGGCAACCAGGCCAGCTTTTAATCTAACAGATAGTCTTGGTGCGATGGCCTTGCCATCAAAATTGTTCGAAAATATTACCACTTTCGCCTCCGTTTTTTTAACGGCTTCAGCAATGATATGTGTGTACACTTCGTCATCAAAATTATTAAGCGCATCATTATTTACAGTATGCACTTTGTTTAGTCCATATTTACCTAAGGAGGCTAAATCGTGATTTAGAGATCCCATGATAATGCCTTCGGCAGATGTGCCCATATTTTTTGCAAGCTGTGCCCCGTAAGAAGCTGCTTCGTATGAACTCTTTTTTATTTGTCCTTCAGATTGATCTAAAAATATTAATATGCTCATTTTATTAATTGAAAATTTTAAAATAGGTTGCAGGTAATCAGGTATCAGGTTTCAGGTATCAGGTATCAGGTATCAGGTATCAGGTTTCAGGTATCAGGTTTCAGGATACTGTAAAATGAAGCCAGTGCCTTAAAATACCTTTGCTTCTTCGTGAAGCAATCTTACCAATTCTTCCGGATGATCCGCAGGTATTAGTTTAACTCCGGCTTTTGCAGGCGGAAGATCAAATGATTGTATTTCGGTAAAAGTTTCTGATTCAACGGGTTCTAACACTTTTAACGGTTTTGTCCTGGCACCCATAATTCCTCTCATGTTAGGAATTCTTTGCTCGGCCATTCCTTTCTGACAGCTTACTACCGCAGGAAGGGTTACTAAATCAGTTTCTTCTCCACCTTCGATTTCACGGATCACAGTAGCAGAATTTCCTTCTAAAGTAAATTTAGTAGCAAGTGAAATATACGGTAGTTCCAATAGTTCTGCAACCATACCACCTATAGAAGAGCCATTATAATCAATGGTTTCTTTTCCGGTAAATATAAGATCGTAACTATTTTGTTTTGCTATTTCAGCAATCTGAGAGGCCACATAAAAACTATCCTGGCTATCTGCGTTTACGCGAATGGCTTCATCTCCGCCAAGAGCTAATGCCTTACGTATAATGGGATCTGATTCTGGTCCTCCTACATTAATTAAATGTAATACAGTGGATGGATCTGCTTCTTTCAATTCGATAGCTCTAACCAGTGCGTACCATTCGTCATACGGATTCAAAATAAATTGAACGCCGGCCTCTGCAAATTTCGTATTGTTATCAGTGAAAGCTATTTTTGCCGTTGTATCCGGCGTCTTGCTAATGCAAACAAGTATCTTCATGATGCTTCAGTTTTTTTGTGGTGCGAAGATACTAAGGAAACAAAAAGTAAAAAATTAAATCATGGATCGAATACAGAAACTGAAAGAATATATGAAAACCGCGGAAACGGATAGCTTTTTACAACATGCGTTGGCGTTGGAATATATAAAAGTGGGAAAAGATGAAGAAGCAAGATTGCTTTTCAATGAGATCCTAAAAAGAGAACCAACTTATCTGGGCTCCTATTATCATTTGGGAAAAACACTTGAACGATTGGGAGATGTGGAAAAAGCCTTGCGCGTATATAAAAGAGGTATGGAAGTAGCGGAAATATTAGATGATCCTCACGCTTATCGGGAGATACAGGCCGCTTATGAAGATGCAGAGGAAGAAGATTAATGATCATTTCAATCAAATTACGATGTCTCTTTTCAATCGTTTTGTTCAGTATATAAATGACCAAAACTTATTTCAAAAAAAGAACCGGCTACTCCTTGCCGTTAGTGGTGGTATTGACTCGGTTGTTTTAACTGAATTATGCCACCAGGCCGATTATAATTTTTTTATTGCTCATTGTAATTTTCATTTGCGAAAAGAAGAGAGCAACCGGGATGAGCAGTTTGCGCGCTCTCTTGCTGAAAAATATTCCGTTCCCATATTTGTACACTCATTTGAAACAGAAAATTATGCTACGGAAAACAAACTTTCTATACAGGTAGCTGCACGTGAATTGAGATATACCTGGTTCAGGAATTTAGCAGAAGAACAGTCAAATCAAGGTGAAGTAAGAGTCAAAATATTAACCGCCCATCATGCAAACGATAATATTGAAACCCTGCTAATGAATTTTTTTAAAGGCACAGGCATACGCGGTCTTCAGGGTATTTTACCAAAACAGGGCGATTTGATGAGGCCATTATTATTTGCTACAAAGGAGGAGATTGTTCAATTTGCCACAGAAAATGAATTACTATTTGTGGAAGATTCCTCCAATGCATCAGATAAATATACCCGGAACTATTTTCGGAATCAATGGATACCATCTATTCAAAAAATATTTCCACAAGTGGAAGAAAACCTCATAAATAATATTGAACGATTCAGAGAAATAGACATTTTATACAATCAGGCTATAAATATTCATCGTGATAAACTTATCGAATTTAAAGGGAAGGAAGTGCATATTCCTATTTTAAAATTATTAAAAGTAACACCCTTAAAAACGATCCTTTATGAAATCATAAAGGACTATAATTTTACTGCGCATCAGACAGGACAGGCGATGAACCTATTAAAGAGTGAATCCGGGAAATACATTTCTTCCCAAACGCACAGAATAATTAATAATCGTGGCTGGCTTATCATAGCGCCGATAAATACGGAAGAAGCACAACATATCATCATAGAAAATACGGATGAAACAATTGTTTATGAAGAAGGCATTCTAAATTTTAAAAAACTTCAAAAAGTACCAAAGGAAATTGTCCAACATTCCACAACTTCTGTAATCATTGATTCGACCAAACTGGAATTTCCAGTGATTTTAAGAAAGTGGAAACAAGGTGATTATTTTTATCCACTCGGTATGCCGAAGAAAATAACTGGAAAACCCGGTAAAAAGAAATTGAGCAAATTTTTTATTGATCAAAAGATTTCCCTTTCCGAAAAGGAAACAATCTGGGTGTTGGAAAGCAATAAAAAAATCGTTTGGATAATCAATAAAAGACTGGATGATCGCTTTAAGGTGACTCCTCAAACAAAATCCTTTTTATCAATCGAATTTAACGGGTCTGAAAAATATCCTTTGGATTAAGTCCTTTAACAGAAGTAATAAAATTATCCAGCAGGGGATAGGTTGAAAAGAGTTCTGTCATTACAAGTATAAATACAATCCCGATTATAGCCCCCCATACATGTGCGGAATGATTTATTGAACTTCCTCCTTTTTTCCCGAGGAAATAGGAAATCACCAGGAAAAGAATTCCGAATAAGAACCCCGGAATATATACCGGAATGAATAATAATCCGATTCCCTGTAGGGGATTAAACATAATATACGTAAACACTACAGCGGATACGGCACCCGAAGCTCCAAGACTTCTATAGTTTGGATCATTGCGGTGTTTTGTAAAATCAGGAATAACGCAGATGATGAGGGATATGAAATAAAGAAGCAGGTAAAAAGTAACGCCATTTTTCCCAAAAACCTCCCCGAAATAATGTTCTGTTGCCTCTCCAAAAAGGTAAAAGGCATACATGTTGAAAATCAGATGCATTAAATCCGCATGAAGGAAACCATAGGAAATAAACCGGTAATACTGGTTGTGTTGTTGAATCATGACCGGAGAAAATATCAGGTCATTATAAATTTTTTCTATTTTAAATCCTAAAACGGATACAAGTACCGTAGCAATAATAAGAATAATCGTGAGAGACATAAGTATTTTTTAGAAGCGTCAAACCTACAATAAAAGGATGTAAGAGTTGGAAATAGTTAAAACAATATTGAAGTATTCATCCAGCCAACAGTCTGTATTGGTGACATTACAAGAATATTAAAGGATTGGAATCGAATCAGTGCGAATACCTGTCGACATTGTTTTGTAAGACGAATTACAAATTTAGGTTAGGAAACTTTTTGCCTTAGATGCCTGTAAAATGGGCACAAACCAAAGAAGGAATTTAGTAGTAGGATGAATGATAGAAACGTTCGTGTTAAATAGATTACTGAAAGGATTTCAGTCGTAGAGGGGTTGTTTTTCCTGAATAAACTATATTAACTACACATGTATTAAATACTCAATAAAAAATTCTCTAACTGACTTTGTGTAGAATATTTGTAAATGGGAATATTTAAAAAAGCATCAGGCTTTTTATTTTGAGTTTTTGCAACCACACTAAGCATGTGAATAACTGATTCATTCGCATTAGAAACAATTACATTTTTTTTCAATTCTATTGCACATTTCGTTTTATCAAAATAAAACTGGTCAGCAAAAGACCTACTGATATAGACTACCTGTGAAAAGTCAACTTCAATATAAGCGCATGAATCTTTTTCGATAAGACTCATCAAAATTTTAGATGATTCTCTCGTGTGAACGGAAGTTCCGAATAAGTCAAATATTGATATGGTAGTAATAGTACTTTTCATAAAAGGTATGCAAATGTAATATAAATAAAGCTATTGATTATTCAACATAGTTGTAAAAATTAAATTCACTAAACTCAGCGACCGTGACATTGGGATCTATGAATTTCGTTTTGCCTTTAACTGTTTCAGGTGTTGATTTTCTTTATGCAGGAGTTAAACCCGGTGATCTTGGATAGGATATTCGAGACGTGGATTTAAAAAGTTTTAGTGAGAACAATGGTAGTAGGAAAATTTCGAAAAGTGTAAGTAAAAAAAAAAGATATGAAACCATCTCAGAAAACTGGTAGTTGTAAATAATGTATTCAGTGCTTTTCGTAAATTTTAAAAACATTTTATGAACTTGAAGTTCTTTTTTATCATACTAAGCCTGTTAACTATTTGTGGTTCTGGTTATGGCCAAAAGCAACCAGCGTTGGATAGTACAGAAGAAAAATGTATAAAGGT
>JBBSSE010000076.1:0-9752 GCA_038242375.1 Chitinophagales bacterium | reverse complement strand
AATGTTCTTTTGCATATCCCTTACCTATGCGCAGGAAAGAACGGTTAAAGGGAAAGTTTCAGATGACAATGGCAATCCTTTAGCCAATGTTTCTTACGAAGTAAAAGGAACTAAAACCGGCGGTTTAACTTCTGATGCAGGGCAGTTTACTGTCAATGTAAGTGGGCCGTCTGCTGTACTGGTCTTCAGTATTGTGAGTTACAAAACTGTAGAGATGACCGTCGGGGAAAAAACAAATATCCAGGTAACAATGACTCCCGAGGCTGGTAATCTTGAAGAAGTTGTCGTAACCGCCTTAGGCATTAAAAAGGATGATAAAAAGTTAGGGTATGCCGTCACCAATATTAAAGGAGACGAACTTGCCCGGACCAATACTGTAAATCCTATTGCGGCTTTGCAGGGAAAAGTAGCCGGCGTAAACATTAATGTTATGAATGCCAATGGTGTTCAATCTTCTCCCTCTATCCAGATACGGGGAGCGAAAGTTTTAGGTAATCAACCCGGTCAGGCCAACAATCAGCCCATTTTTGTGGTGGATGGAAACGTGCTGATCAACAATCAGTCAGACGCGGATAATACAGATGCCGGCTCACAATTAAAAAACCTGAACCCGGATGATTATGAATCCATTACAGTTTTAAAAGGCGCGGCCGCCACGGCTATTTACGGTTCAAGGGGATTGAATGGTGCCATCGTTATAACCAGTAAAAAAGGGAAACATGGTTCCGGCCTGGGAATCGAAATAAGCTCTACCTATCAAACGCAGGATATTTATAGAAGTCCACTTGATTTCCAGAATGTGTATGGCCAGGGAAGTATCCGTACAAGAGAAGGAAATTTTGCACCAGACGGCACACAGGTTGCTGCTGCAGGAAGCTGGGGACCAAAAATGGATGGTAGTTTGCACCCTGCTATCTGGAAACCTGATTCCATGGTTCCTTACTCGCCTCAACCAAATAACTGGAAAACATTTTATCAGAATGGCGCTTATATAAATAATCATATCGCGCTTAGTGGTGCTACCGAAAAATTCAATTATCGTTTGTCTTATTCCAACAATTTTACTAAAGGAATGCTGCCAAACAATGAAATGAAAAGAAATTCCCTGGACCTGAATATCGGCGGAGAATTGAACAAAGTATTTTCCACTGAGTTTGGTGCATCTTACTCTAACACCGTTGCCGAAAACTTTTATTCCCAGGGAAGATACTTTTTCGGAGGTGGGCAAAATCTCGCATTTAACACCTATTATTTACCAAGAAACATCAATTCAGAGGATTGGTATCATACCTATCGGAATGCAGATAACACAATTAATTTTCTGGGTGGCAATTTCGATAATGCCATCAATGCATTTGCACGAATTGACAAAAATAATTTTTACCGGCATGAAAATTCCCTGCTGAGCTATTTGCAAATAAAAGCCCAGGTAACTTCCTGGCTGGATCTTTCTGCAAAAGGAAATATTAATGTGTACAAGATCTACAATGAAGAAAAAAATTATGGAAATGAAATTAACAATAGAGGAGGTTATTATTCCTCAGGAGGTGAGTTAAATACAGGATTCAATTTACTTTTTATGGCTCATGCAAATAAAAAAGTGATGAAGGATAAATTGGGAATTGATTTGCGTATTCTCAATGAAATATATGGTAATCAACAGGGGGAAAGTTATGGCGCCAGCACCAACGGTGGCCTAAGTGTACCAAATGAATTCTTTTTAGGTAATTCGGTGCTTAATAACCAGAATAAAATCAACTATAGTCTTGCAAAACCTTCTCTTTTAACCTATGGTCTTGGTGCGATTTTAAATTTAAATTATAAAGAATTCCTGAACGTTGAACTTACCGGCAGAAACGACTGGATATCAACATTAGCTTATCCTAAATCTGTACCGGGTGATAATAATATCGCGGTATTTTATCCTTCTATCAACGTTTCCTATTCGTTTTATGATCACTTAAAAACAGATATGCCTTCCTGGTTATCTTCCGGCAGGTTAAGAGCATCCCTTGCTTATGTAGGTAATGCAGGAGTAGCAGGGGCGTATGCTACAGGCAGTGGTTATTCTCCCGGAACAGTTATAAACCAAAACGGGCAATCCTTTGGTGTGGCTACACAGATAAATGCGAATGTAAAACCTAACCTAAGTCTTAAACCTCAACGGGCAAGAAGTTGGGAGTTTGGAACCAATTTCGGTATTATTGATGAACTTGTCAATGTGGATTTTGCCTGGTACAGGACCAACACGATCGACCAGCTTTTAAATTTACCGGGCGTGCTGGAAACCGGATTTAGTAAGCTCTTTCTCAATGCGGGAAATATACAGAATACAGGCTATGAATTTTTGGTCAATATAACCCCAATTCGGAAGAATGACTGGAATTTGAATGTAGCTATTAACGGTGGCGTAAATCATAGCAAGATCATTTCATTTGGTGCGGGAATTAAAGAGTGGGAATTAAGTGGTGGCTACGATGGCGCGAATGTGTATGCTTATGAAGGAGGCGCCTTTGGCATTTTGACATCTGAAACCGGGTCATCAACCAAAATAGATCCCGTTTCCGGTCTGCCTGTTATCCAGGTGGGCAGCAGAGTAAAAAATCCGGATCCTACCGTAAAATATGATTTCCAGGATTACAACCTTGTAACTGTAGATCGCACTGACGCGGTTCGGAGAGTAAATCTCGGTAAAGTAGAACCAAATTTTGTTGGTGGCGTAAGTGCTACATTAAGGTATAAGAATTTCAATTTATATACCCAGGTAGATGGACGGTTTGGGGGATTGACTTATTCTGAAGCGGTCAGCTATGCCATGGGCCAGGGAAATCTGAAACAGTCGCTGAACTTCCGCGATAAAGAACATGGTGGCGAGCCACGCACTGATTCTTACAATGGAGAAACGAGGTATGATGGCGTGATTCCAAATGCGATATTCGATCAGGGACAAAAAGGAACAACTTCCGGCAATACAAATGTAGATATAAGCGGAATGACCTTCAGAGAAGCCTATGATAAAGGCTATGTAGATTCCTGGAGAGCATCTTATTATTATAATACATGGTTTGGCTTTGGAACCAATCTGAATAATAATAATTCTGTGAGTAAGAACTCCTGGATCATGTTAAGAGAGATTACCTTAGGATATAGAATACCATCATCCTTACTGGATAAAGTAAGCATTAAGGGTGCACGGATTTCTCTTTCTGCACGCAACATTGCCTACCTGTATAATACCTTGTCAAACGGCCAGAATCCTGAATCACTTCAAAGTAATGATCCTTACCGGCCCTATATTACCGGTGGGGTTCCCTTTTCACGAAGCTGGTCTGCAACTTTAAACATTTCCTTGTAATTTTTAAACCGAAAAGTAAATGAAAAATATAACTAAATATATCCTGGGATTGCTGGTATTGGGTTCCCTTTCACAATCCTGTAAAAAGCAATTGGTGGATATTAATACCAACCCCAATTCCTTGCCCGATGCAGCACCGGAGTTCCTCTTCGCAGGCGCAACAGTGGATATTAATTTAAACAGCCGTGCGCAGACTACTCAAACATATAGAACAACCATGACCTACATGCAATATGTGGTTCCGAACGCGACTGAACCTACAGGACTTGCAAATATTTATTGGGTACCCGGAGCTTTAACCGGACCGAATCCTGGCTTTTCTTACTACAATGATTATTTCAATGGTATCGGCAGGGATATGCACCGCATTATAGGCAAAATTGATGTGGATAATGCCAAGGGAAAATACCAGGCATTAAAGGGAATATGTATGGTTATTGATACGTATCACGCATGGAGAGTTGCAGATATTTTTGGTGCATTGCCGTATGAACAGGCATTTAAACCGGATTCGTTCCCTTTACCTAAATATGATTTTGATTTTACGCTTTACAAAATCTTTGATGATCAACTAAAAGAGGCTGCAAACCTTTTAAGCAATAATGCAGGCCAGGCGGATATCGCTGCGCAGGACCTGTTTTTCGGAGGCGATTATACTAAATGGTTGTCCTTTACAAATACCCTTCGCATAAAAATTGCCCAGCGATATGAAAAGCGCGACCCGGCTCAATTAACCGCGGTACTGAACGATATAGCCACGAATTTCAATAAAAATGTAATTTCCTCTGTTGACGGATCTTTTGGATACAAACAAACGCAAACATGGAATAACAATGTGGATGACATCAATGTGCTTCTGTTTAGTTACAGCGCAGGATTTTCATTCGTGGAATTTTTAAAATCCACAAATGACCCGCGTATTAAATTTATGGTGAGGGAAAATGATTTCGGAGAAAATTATAGCGGTTATAAAAATGTAGAAACAAATGGAAACGCGGCCGCAAAACTTGCTCTTCAAAAACCGGAATACAAGGAGCGGTATTGGGGTAAACACGCCTCCCCTGCTTCTGTAAATGCTGCGGGATATGGGTTGGCAGGTGGAGATAAAAATGTAGTATTCAACCTCAATGGATCCAAAACACAAAGCCTGAATATTCTCTCTGCCATTCAAACCCGTTTATTTTTAAAGAACGGGGGTTTTGGTGGAAATGATGCGCAATCATCCAGGAATTTAATGCATGATAACGAAACCTATGTGGATGGAAATACAATAAAAATGTACACACCTTATCTCACCTACGCTGAAACTTGTTTTATGATGGCAGAAATCGCTGAAAAAGGAATGAATGCATTTGGCAAATCCGCGTCAGACTGGTTTTACGAAGGAGTTCAGGCATCCTTTGACCAATATAAAAGATTGGCTATAAATACCAATGTTCCGGATGCAGCGGCCGTCAATATCGGAACATTCAAAACCAGTTTACCTTACAAAGGATTACCCAGTATTTACTCACAGGCCTGGGTTGATTTTCTTATGGAACCTAATGAATCGTGGGCCATGTGGAAAAGAACGGGTTATCCTCAATACACAGATGTACGGGCAGGAAATAATGGCAAAATCGGCGATGGATCCTCCATTGCCTATCTTGAAAATTTGTGGGATGGTAGTACAAATCTGATTACTCCCAGGAGAAGTGCCCTTGTGTTGAGTACCGGATCCAATCCGAATTCCGCCAATTATACAGACGCTATTCAAACCATGATCGCTAAAGATCCTGCCTACGGAACCAGGACAGAAGATACAAAAGGAAGAATTTGGTGGGATGCTAATTAACTGATTTTTTTCATTATCTATTGAAAAGCCATTTGTTTTAAATAACGAATGGCTTTTTGTTTGCGTCGGGGTCAGCCAAGAGCTAAGAGCTATAAGCTAAGAGCTACCAGCTACCAGCTTTCTTACTGCATTAAATCTCCCTGCCTGATCAGCAGGTCCCGGTATTTTTTAAAGATGCCGTTCTTGGAAACAAATCCAAGATAAAGACCTTTTTCATTTGTTACGGGTAAAATACGGGTATCCAGTTTATCCATTATTTGAACTACCTCAAACATGGGGGTATCGATTAAGAGAATCTTATTGGGAGGTTGGGCAATTTCCTGAACAAGTTTATTCTGACTTTCGGTGTTGCTGCTCAACAATAATTCCAGTAATTGTTCGCTATAAATAATGCCTGTAAGTTTCCCCAATTCATCTACCACAGGGAAAACATTTTTTATTGAATGAACAATTTCACTGCTTCTGCTTTTTGGAGTATCGCCCGGATGCAGAACGACAAAATCCTTTTCCAGTAAATATTTCAGTTTAATCCTGCGCAATACAATATTGTCTTTATTTTCCTGCGACAAAAGACTTCCCTGTTCCGCAAGCGCTTTGGTGTAAATGGAATATTTCAAAACACCTTTATTAATGAAATAGGCAAGAGCGGATACGATCATTAAGGGCACCATTAATACATATCCACCGGTAATTTCCGCGGCCAGGAATATTCCGGTGAGCGGCGCGTGCATCATACCGCTAATGGACGCAGCCATACCTGCAATAATGAAATTGGTCACATTTAATTCGACCAGTCCTGTCAAATTAAGCCCATAGGAAAATACAAATCCAACTAAACCCCCAACAACCACCGCCGGGCCAAACATACCACCATTTCCACCACTTGCCATGGTAATGATGCAGGCAAACGTTTTCCCGACAAACGTTAAAGCGCCGAATAATACAAGTGCCCAACCAATATGCTGGTATTCAGAGAAAAAACCATTTGCCAGGATCGCATGATAATTACCATCCAATAATTTTTGAATGATGATGTAGCCCTCGCCATAAAGAGCAGGAAACAAAGCAATCATAATACCAAGCGTAATTCCACCCAACATAACTTTATTCCACCGGTTTTTTATGCCATCAAAATATTTAAATAACGACGAATTTAAATTGCTGAAAAACACGGTATAAATACCAATAATGATTCCCAATAAAATGTAATACCAGAAAGCATCTACCACCCAATCCCGGGTCACAAGTGCAAAGAGAGGTTCATTGTAGATAATCTTGGATATTACAGAAGCTAATGCCGCCGAAATAAGCAAAGGAATTACCGCCGGAATAGAAAACTCCGGCAGGATTACTTCAATGGCAAAAATCATCCCGGCAATAGGACTATTGAAAGCTCCCGAAATTCCTGCTGCTGCTCCGCAACCAAGAAGTAAAGTTGTTTCGCGATAACTCAAACCAAAGAACCGCCCGAGGTTGGATCCGATGGCAGAACCGCTTGCTACAGCAGGCGCTTCCAATCCGGCAGATCCGCCAAGGCCCACCGTTAGTGCGCTTGATATA
The DNA here is from genome assembly GCA_038242375.1 of Chitinophagales bacterium. GTDB lineage: Bacteria > Bacteroidota > Bacteroidia > Chitinophagales > Chitinophagaceae > Ginsengibacter. Next base: position 3,003 of record JBBSSE010000076.1, on the reverse strand, counting down.
ATCTGGCTATAAATATTATGGAAATCCAGTTTGCTGGAATTACGCGAAATATTGTATAAAATGGCCGGAATACCGTGTTGAAATTTTGATCGCCTGATGAAAGTCCGGATATACAACACCGTTAGGAAGATCCCAATAAGTGGAAAGAAAAAATACAGGTAATATTTATATTCCCAGGTTAGATCATTTTCCAGAAAATTGGCTACATAATGTGTTAATCCCTTCAGAGTAGAAGAAGCTATACCACCCAATACACCGGTAACGGCGGCTGCTAAGATCAAAAAGTTTGTTTTGGAAATATTCTGTTTTCGCCACTGATTTATTTTTTCAATATAACCTAATAGCTTTTCATATTTAATAGCTTCCAAAAATTTATTTTATGTAATGATAACTTATACGAAGGTAAAAGAAATCATTTTTTTTCAGGAAAACATTTTCACAAAAAAAACTGAAAGAGGCAATGGTTTATCTACTATCCAGTATAACATCTTGCACAAAGTCGACAGATCAACAACGCATACGCGTAGCAAAAGATAAAAATATTGAATCAAAAAAATATTGAGAATATATTAAAGAAGAAATATAACCAATATTTACAACACGCTAAAACTTCTAAAAGTGAATATGAAGCGATCTCCTGCATTGAAAAATTACCTTTAATGAAAAAAACATTTGTAGAAATGTATGGTGGAGTTCAAAATTGGAATAAATATTTAGCCTGGTTAAAGAAAAATGATTCACATGAAATTTCTTTTACTGCACAGGGAGTTCCAATGTTTAAACGGACATCTCATTATCAAACAAAGGATATACAAAGAAAAAACTAGCCTTTGCCAGTGTTAACGGAACGAAGTTCGGTCCGATTCACCAACAACTGTTGAGAAGATGTGAATGTAAGAAACGATCAGGCAATACAGAGTGTGAAGTTTGTAGCAATTTTTTTTAATGGAAAACATTTGCATAAAAAAAACCATACTGAAAACAACACGGATAAAATCAGAATATTGTTAGCAGGTGAAAACTTTGTAAAGGAAGAAATCCAGGAAAATCATTTTCTTTTAAATCAAAAAATTAATTTTACTTTCAAAAAATAATTAAATACGAAGCATGAAAATCTATATCTCTTTCATATTTGCTATCCTCGTAAACAGCAACACCGGTTTTTCGCAGCAACTATTTACCAATACGAATGTAAAAAGAGCCATTGAAAAGGGCACGAGAACAACGACAGGTATGCCTGGAATTAATTATTGGCAGAATAAGGCAGACTATGATATAACAGTACATTTGGATCCTGCGACACAATTGCTGGAAGGAAAAGAAACCATAACCTATTATAACAATAGTCCGGATACATTGAAAACGATTATCATCCGTCTTTACCCTGATCTGTATAAAAAAGGTGTAGATCGGCTGGCCCTTATTGCAGACAGCGATCTGTCAAAAGGAGTTCAAATAAGTTCATTTAAAATAGGAGAAGAATTTATGGGAAATCTGGCTGAAAATAAAAATGCCCGGCATCAAAACACCAATCTTTATATCAAACCCGCTACGCCTCTTTTTCCGCGCTCAAAAACCACTTTGGAGATTTCCTGGAATTACAAAGTAAATACCGGTTCGCAGGTTCGAACAGGTATGGTTGATAGCAGCGCTTATTTCATTGCCTATTTCTTTCCGCGCCTGTCTGTTTATGATGATATTGACGGCTGGGATACCTGGAGCTATAATGGATCACAAGAGTTTTACAACGACTTCGGGAATTTCAATGTGTCCGTTTCTGTACCAAAAGATTATGTGGTGTGGGCTACAGGAGAAAGGTTAAATGCAGAAGAGAATTTCAGCCAAAACATTCTGGATAAAATAAAAACCGCTTCCACGTCTGATAAGATTATCCATGTAATTAATGAGGCAGATTATGTAAAAAAAGATGTCTTAAAAAATAATACAAGCGGCAACTGGAAATTTAAGGCCGAAAATGTTACTGACTTCGTGTTCGCTTTAAGTAATCATTATTTGTGGGATGTCAGTTCCGTAGTTGTTGACTCCATTAGTGGCAGAAGATCGTTAGCAGAAGCCGCCTATAACAAAATCCATTTAGACTATTATGATGTCGCAGATCAGGCGCAGAAATCCGTTTATTACATGAGTCATTTTTATCCAAAATATCCTTTCCCATTTCTGAAGATCACCGTGTTTGACGGTACGGATCAAATGGAATATCCCATGATGGTCAATGACAATCCGACGGAGACAAGAACCGATGCAGTACAACTGACAACACATGAGATCATGCACAGTTATTTTCCCTTTTTTATGGGCACAAATGAAACCCAATATGCCTGGATGGATGAAGGTTGGGCAACCATTGGGGAATCGGTTATTTCACCTTTAATGGGTGAGCCGGAAGCAGAAGGGATTTTCAGTAAAACACGCTATGAGTATATATCAGGGACCGATCAGGATGTCCCGTTAATCACGAATACAAAACTTTACCAGGGTGCCGCCTATGCTGCCAATTCGTATGGGAAAGCAGGATTGTGTTATTATGTTTTACAGGATATGCTGGGCGATTCACTTTACTTTAAAGCGCTTCATCATTATATGAATAACTGGAATGGAAAACATCCTGTGCCGTACGATTTCTTTTACAGTTTTAATACAGGCAGCGGAAAGGATTTAAACTGGTTTTGGCAAAAATGGTTTTTCGGTTGGGAATACCCGGAACTCTCTATTAAAAGTGTCATTAAAAATCAATCCGGCAGCAAAATCACCATTGAAAATAAAGGTGGGTTACCGGTACCCGTTTATATGGACATCACACAACAAAACGGGCAGCATATAATTATCCGGCGCACAGCCGAAGCCTGGAAAACGGGCAATAAGGAATTGATTATCGATATTAAAAACCCACTGAAATCTATAAAAAACATCACTCTCGGCAATGAATTTATTCCGGAGAAAAACAAACAGGATAATTATTGGGAAAACAGATAAGCAGTGATT